>NZ_JBEORY010000070.1:0-46883 GCF_040302665.1 Kitasatospora sp. NPDC097691
ACCGAGATCATCGACTCCAACGAGTCCGACCTCGGCGGCTACAAGGACGTCTCGGTGGCCGTGAAGACCAAGGGCAACGCCGAGCCCGGCCAGGGTGACGCCCCCCGGCCTCAGGCGGCCGGGGGGCGTCGCGCGTCGCCGGGGCGGATCACTCCCAGCGGAAGAAGCGGGCGGCCGCGGCCAGGCCGAGCACGGCCCAGCCGGCCAGGATCCCGAGGTCCGCCCAGGGCACCCCGGCGCCGGTCTGCAGCACCGAGCGCAGGCCGTCCGAGAGCGCCGAGATCGGCAGCAGCTCCAGCACCGACCGCACGGCGTCGGGGAACTTGCCCAGCGGCACGATCACCCCGCCCGCGAGCAGCAGCAGGATGAACACCAGGTTGGCGGCGGCCAGCGTGGCCTCGGCCTTCAGGGTGCCGGCCATCAGCAGGCCGAGCCCGGAGAAGGCGGCGGTGCCGAGGACCAGCAGCGCGACGACGGCCAGGGCCCCCTGCGGTGTCGCGAGCCCGTGCGGGGACCAGCCGAGCGCCAGCGCGATCACCGTCAGCAGCGTGATCTGCAGCGCCTCCGTCACCAGGACGCACCCGGTCTTGGCGGTCAGCAGCGTCCAGCGGGGGAGCGGGCTGGCGCCGAGCCGCTTCAGCACGCCGTAGCGGCGCTCGAAGCCGGTGGCGATGGCCTGCCCGGTGAAGGCGGTGGACAGCACGGCCAGCGCGAGCAGGCCGGGGGCGAGGAAGTCGACCCGCTTGCCGGGGCCCTCCACGGCGACGATGTCCACGGCGGAGAACAGCACCAGCAGCACGGTCGGGATGACCACGGTGAGCAGCAGCTGCTCACCGTTGCGCAGCAGCATCCGGGTCTCGAACGCGGTCTGCGCGAGCAGCATCCGGCCTACGGGCGCTGCGCCCGGCCGGGGGGCGTAATCGGTGGCACTCACGATCGGAGCTCCCGTCCGGTCAGGTCGAGGAAGACGTCTTCGAGGCTGCGGCGCTGCACGGACAGCCGTTCGGGCAGCACGCCGGAGGCCGCGCACCAGCCGGTGACGGTGGCGAGCAGCCGGGGGTCGACGGGCGCCTCGACGCGGTAGTTGCCGGGGGCGGTCTCGACCGCGGCGGCGCCCTCGGGCAGCTCCTTGAGCAGCGGACCGAGGTCGAGCCCGGGCGGGCCGTCGAAGCGCAGGGTGCTCTCGGCGCCGCCGCGGCACAGCTCCTCGGTGGTGCCGTCGGCGATCACCCGGCCGCGGTCCACGATGGCGACGCGGTCGGCGAGCTGCTCGGCCTCGTCCATGTGGTGGGTGGTGACGACCACGGTGACGCCGTCCCGGCGCAGGTCGCGGACCAGCTCCCAGGTGGCGCGGCGGGCCTGCGGGTCGAGGCCGGCGGTGGGCTCGTCCAGGAAGACCAGCTCGGGGCGGCCGACCACGGCCATGGCCAGGGCGAGCCGCTGCTGCTGGCCGCCGGACAGCCGTCGGTAGGTGGTCCGGCCGCAGGAGCCGAGGCCGAGGCGCTCGACCAGGGCGTCCACGTCCAGCGGGTGGGCGTGCAGCTTGGCGGTGTGCCGCAGCATCTCGACGGCGCGGGCGCCCGCGTACACGCCGCCGGACTGCAGCATGACGCCGATCCGGGGGCGCAGCGCGGCGTTCTGGGTGACCGGGTCGAGGCCGAGCACGCGGACGGTGCCGGCGTCGGGGCGGCGGTAGCCCTCGCAGGTCTCGATGGTGGTGGTCTTGCCGGCGCCGTTGGGGCCGAGGACGGCGGTGATCGCGCTGCGAGCGATGGTGAGGTCGAGGCCGTCCACCGCGGGCTTGTCGCCGTAGCGCTTGACCAGCCCGGCGATCTGGACCGCGGGTTCGGAGTGCATACCGGCGAGTCTAAGAGGCGCTCACACGGAGGCCGGACGGTGCCTCGGTGATCGTTTTCGCCGGTCAGGTAAGGCTTACCTGCGTGATCGATGACACCGGTGAGGCATGGATCACGGCTTGTCGCGGCGGAAGTAATTACGCAACACTGGTGTTGTGAAAAACATGCGCGAGCACGCCACGCAGCAGGAGGCCGAGTCGGCCTCCCACTGCGACGTGCCCGTGACGGCGGCCGAGGTGCTGCTGGACGGCCACCGTGCCACCCGGGACCGGGTCGCCCGGTCGATCCTGGACCACGGCCCCTCCTCCGCCGCCGACCTGGCGAGCCGGCTCGGCCTCACCGCCGCCGCCGTGCGCCGCCACCTCGACGGACTGGCCGCCGCCGGCCTGGTCGAGTCCCGCGAGCAGCGGGTCTACGGCAGCCGCGGCCGGGGTCGTCCGGCCAAGGTCTTCGCCCTCACCGACGGCGGCCGGGACGCCTTCTACCAGGCGTACGACCAGCTCGCCGCCGACGCCCTGCGCTGGATATCGGACTCGGTGGGCGGCGGCAAGGCGGGCGAGGAGGCCGTCGCCGCCTTCGCCCGGGCCCGTTTCGGCAAGCAGGGCGAGAAGTACCTGGAGGCGTTGGGCCGGGCCGGGGCGGGGGAGCGCACCGAGGCGCTCGCCCAGGCGCTCAGTGCCGACGGGTACGCTGCCACGGTGCGGCGTGTCCCGTCGGCCACGGCGAAGGCCCCGGCGGGCGCCCAGCTCTGCCAGCACCACTGCCCGGTCGCGCACATCGCCGAGCAGTTCCCGCAGCTCTGCGAGGCGGAGACCGAGGTCTTCTCCCGGCTCCTGGGCACCCATGTGCAACGGCTGGCCACCATCGCCCACGGCGACGGGGTCTGCACCACCTATGTGCCGGCACCCGGTGCCGCATCGTCGCCCGCCCGGGGTTCCGCGGGCCGCGGCTCCGATGCAGTGCCGACTGCCGGTACGTCCACCGAAGATTCTGCGTCCGCGCGTTAGGAAGCTCGCATGACTGACACCGTTTCGCACCCGGAGCTCGAGGGCCTGGGCAACTACGAGTACGGCTGGGCCGACCCGGACGCCGCCGGCGCCGTCGCCAAGCGCGGGCTCAGCGAGGAGGTCGTGCGCGACATCTCCGCGAAGAAGAGCGAGTCCGAGTGGATGCTGAACCTGCGGCTCAAGGGCCTGAAGCTGTTCGGCAAGAAGCCCATGCCGACCTGGGGCTCCGACCTCACCGGCATCGACTTCGACAACATCAAGTACTTCGTCCGCTCCACCGAGAAGCAGGCCGAGTCCTGGGAGGACCTGCCGGCGGACATCAAGGCCACCTACGACAAGCTCGGCATCCCGGAGGCGGAGAAGCAGCGCCTGGTCGCCGGTGTCGCCGCCCAGTACGAGTCCGAGGTCGTCTACCACCAGATCCGCGAGGACCTGGAGGAGCAGGGCGTCATCTTCCTGGACACCGACACCGCGCTGCGCGAGCACCCGGAGCTGTTCAAGGAGTACTTCGGCACCGTCATCCCGGCCGGTGACAACAAGTTCGCCGCGCTGAACACCGCGGTGTGGTCCGGCGGCTCGTTCATCTACGTGCCGAAGGGCGTGCGCGTCGACATCCCGCTGCAGGCCTACTTCCGGATCAACACCGAGAACATGGGCCAGTTCGAGCGGACGCTGATCATCGTCGACGAGGACGCCTACGTCCACTACGTCGAGGGTTGCACCGCGCCGATCTACTCCTCCGACTCGCTGCACTCCGCGGTCGTGGAGATCATCGTCAAGAAGGGCGGCCGCTGCCGCTACACGACCATCCAGAACTGGTCGAACAACGTCTACAACCTGGTCACCAAGCGCGCCGTGGCGTACGAGGGCGCGACCATGGAGTGGATCGACGGCAACATCGGCTCCAAGGTCACCATGAAGTACCCGGCCGTCTACCTGATGGGCGAGCACGCCAAGGGCGAGACCCTGTCGATCGCCTTCGCGGGCGAGGGCCAGCACCAGGACGCCGGCGCCAAGATGGTGCACATGGCGCCGAACACCTCGTCGCACATCGTCTCCAAGTCGGTGGCGCGCGGCGGCGGCCGGACCTCCTACCGCGGTCTGATCGAGATCGGCGAGGGCGCGCACGGCGCCAAGTCCAACGTGCTGTGCGACGCGCTGCTGGTCGACACCGTCTCCCGCTCGGACACCTACCCGTACGTGGACGTCCGCGAGGACGACGTGTCGATGGGCCACGAGGCGACCGTCTCCAAGGTCAGCGAGGACCAGCTGTTCTACCTGATGAGCCGCGGTCTGACCGAGACCGAGGCCATGGCGATGATCGTCCGCGGCTTCGTCGAGCCGATCGCGCGTGAGCTGCCGATGGAGTACGCGCTGGAGCTCAACCGGCTGATCGAGCTGCAGATGGAGGGCGCGGTCGGCTGACGTCCAGCCGCCACCGCCGTCCACCGAATTCCGAGGAAGAGAGCACTACGAACAGCCATGGCTGAGCAGAACACCACCGGCTCCACCACCGCCGGGTCGATCGAGGTCGGCACCGCCGGCGCGGGCGCGCAGCTCGCCGGCCCCGGCACCGGCCGTGCCACGGTCCAGCAGCCGATCGACGCGCGCGTCGCGGTCAAGCCGTCCTTCGACGTGAACGACTTCCCGGTCCCGCACGGCCGCGAGGAGGACTGGCGGTTCACCCCGCTGCACCGCCTCGGCGGGCTGCACGACGGGACCGCCGCCCAGGCCGAGAAGGGCGAGGACAAGGTCGAGTTCACGCTGCCGGACGGCGTCACCGCCGAGACCGTCGGCCGTGACGACGCCCGCCTGGGCAAGGCCGGCACGCCGGTGGACCGGGTCGCCGCGCAGGCGTTCAGCGCCTTCGAGCAGGCCCTCGTGGTCACCGTCCCCAAGGACGCGGTGCTGACCGAGCCGGTCAGGATCGACGTGCGCGGCGAGGGCGGCGTCCGCTTCGCCCACGTGGTGATCGACGTCAAGCCGTTCGCCGAGGCCGTCGTGGTGCTCAACCACGCGGGCACCGGCACCCGGGCCGCCAACGTCGAGCTGCTGGTCGGCGACGGCGCCAAGCTCACCTTCGTCTCCGTCCAGGACTGGGAGCGCGACGCCGTCCACGTCGCCCAGCACAACGCGCTGGTCGGCCGGGACGCCACGTACAAGTCCGTGGTCGTGACCTTCGGCGGCGACCTGGTCCGCCTGCACCCGCGGGTCAACTACGCGGGCCCCGGTGGCGAGGCCGAGCTGTTCGGCCTCTACTTCGCCGACGCCGGCCAGCACCTGGAGCACCGCCTGGTGATCGACCACGACACGCCGCACTGCCGGTCGAACGTGGCGTACAAGGGCGCGCTGCAGGGCCAGGACGCGCACGCGGTCTGGGTCGGCGACGTGCTGATCCGCGCCGCCGCGCTCGGCACCGACACCTACGAGCTCAACCGGAACCTGGTGCTCACCGACGGCGCCCGGGTCGACTCGATCCCGAACCTGGAGATCGAGACCGGCGAGATCGTCGGCGCCGGCCACGCCTCGGCGACCGGCCGCTTCGACGACGAGCAGCTGTTCTACCTGCAGGCCCGCGGCATCCCGGCGGACGAGGCCCGCCGCCTGGTGGTGCGCGGCTTCTTCGCCGAGCTGCTCCAGCAGATCGGCGTGGCCGAGGTCCAGGAGCAGCTCATGGAGAAGATCGACGCAGAGCTGGAAGCGGCGGTCTGAACGCGATGACCTTCCTCCGTGCCTGCGCGCTGAGCGACCTCCAGGAGGACGTCCCCAAGCGCGTGGACCTCAACGGCGTGCCGGTCTCCGTCGTCCGCACCGACGAGGGGGTGTTCGCGGTCAACGACGTCTGCTCGCACGCGAACGTCTCGCTCTCCGAGGGCGAGGTCGAGGACTGCATGATCGAGTGCTGGCTGCACGGCTCCAGCTTCGACCTGCGCACCGGCAAGCCCTCCGGCCTGCCCGCCACCAAGCCGGTCGCTGTCTACCCCGTAAAGATCGAAGGGGACGATGTGCTCGTCTCCGTCAACCAGGAGTCCTGAGTACACATGGCAACCCTTGAAATCCGCGACCTGCACGTCTCCGTCGAGGCCGAGAACGGCCCGCGCGAGATCCTGAAGGGCGTCGACCTGACCGTGAAGCAGGGCGAGACCCACGCCATCATGGGTCCGAACGGCTCCGGCAAGTCCACCCTGGCCTACTCGCTGGCCGGCCACCCCAAGTACACCGTCACCGGCGGCTCGGTGCTGCTGGACGGCGAGGACGTCCTGGAGATGTCCGTCGACGAGCGCGCCAAGGCCGGTGTCTTCCTGGCCATGCAGTACCCGGTCGAGGTCCCCGGCGTCTCGGTCAGCAACTTCCTGCGCACCGCCGCCACCGCCGTCCGCGGCGAGGCCCCGAAGCTGCGGCTGTGGGTGAAGGAGGTCAAGGAGGCGATGGCCGCCCTCCAGATGGACCCGGCCTTCGCCGAGCGCAACGTCAACGAGGGCTTCTCCGGCGGCGAGAAGAAGCGCCACGAGATCCTCCAGCTGGAGCTGCTCAAGCCGAAGATCGCGATCCTCGACGAGACCGACTCCGGCCTGGACGTCGACGCGCTGCGGATCGTCTCGGAGGGCATCAACCGGGTCCGCTCGACCGGCGAGGTCGGCACCCTGCTGGTGACCCACTACACCCGCATCCTGCGGTACATCCAGCCCGACTACGTCCACGTCTTCGCGGGCGGCCGCATCGTCGAGTCCGGCGGTGCCGAGCTGGCCGACAAGCTGGAGAACGAGGGCTACGAGGCGTATGTGAAGGGGGGCGCTTCCGAGTGACCCATACGTTTACGGGACTGCTCGACACCGACGCGATCCGCAAGGACTTCCCGGTCCTGCAGCGGCTGCTGCACGACGACAAGCCGCTGGTCTACCTGGACAACGCGGCGACCTCGCAGAAGCCGCGCCAGGTGCTGGAGGCACTGACCGCCTACTACGAGCGGCACAACGCCAACGTCCACCGCGGCGTGCACGTGCTCGCCGAGGAGGCCACCGCGCTGTACGAGGGCGCCCGGGACAAGGTCGCGGCCTTCGTCAACGCGCCGAGCCGCAACGAGGTGATCTTCACCAAGAACGCCTCGGAGTCGCTCAACCTCGTTGCCAACATGCTCGGTTGGGCCGACGAGCCGTACAAGGTGGACGCCGACTCCGAGATCGTCATCACGGAGATGGAGCACCACTCCAACATCGTCCCGTGGCAGCTGCTGTCGCAGCGCACCGGCGCGAAGCTGAAGTGGTTCGGGCTGACCGACGAGGGCCGGCTCGACCTGTCGAACATCGACGAGCTGATCACCGAGAAGACCAAGGTGGTCTCCTTCACCCTGGTCTCCAACCTGCTCGGCACCGTCAACCCGGTCGAGACGATCGTCCGCAAGGCCCAGTCGGTCGGCGCGCTGGTCGTCATCGACGCCTCGCAGGCCGCGCCGCACATGGTGCTGGACGTGCAGGCGCTGGAGGCCGACTTCGTCGCCTTCACCGGCCACAAGATGCTGGCCCCGACCGGCATCGGCGTGCTCTGGGGCCGCCAGGAGCTGCTGGAGGACCTCCCGCCGTTCCTCGGCGGCGGCGAGATGATCGAGACCGTCACCATGGGCTCGTCCACCTACGCCCCGGCGCCGCACAAGTTCGAGGCCGGCACCCCGCCGATCGCCCAGGCGGTCGGTCTCGGCGCGGCCATCGACTACCTGCAGGGCGTCGGCATGGAGAAGATCGCGGCGCACGAGCACGCGATCACCGAGTACGCCGTCGAGCGGCTGCTGGAGGTCCCCGACCTGCGGATCATCGGTCCGCGCACGGCCGTGGACCGCGGCGCGGCGATCTCCTTCACCCTCGGTGACATCCACCCGCACGACGTGGGTCAGGTGCTGGACGAGCAGGGCATCGCCGTGCGCGTCGGACACCACTGCGCGCGACCGGTCTGCCTCCGGTACGGAATTCCTGCGACCACGCGGGCGTCGTTCTACCTGTACTCGACGCCGGGCGAGGTCGACGCGCTGATCGACGGCCTGCACCACGTCCGGAACTTCTTCGGCTGACGGGACGCGCAGGACATGAAGCTCGACTCGATGTACCAGGACATCATCCTGGACCACTACCGCAACCCCCACGGCAAGGGGCTGCGGGACGGCGACGCCGAGGTGCACCACGTCAACCCGACGTGCGGCGACGAGATCACCCTGCGGGTGAAGCTCGACGGCGCGACGGTTGCCGACGTCTCGTACGAGTCCCAGGGCTGTTCGATCAGCCAGGCGAGCGCCTCGGTGCTCAACGACCTGGTGGTCGGCAAGACCGTGGGCGAGGCGCAGGCGGTCCAGGAGGCCTTCCTGGAGCTGATGCAGAGCAAGGGCCAGGGCGAGGGCGACGAGGAGGTGCTGGAGGACGCGGTCGCGTTCGCCGGCGTCTCCAAGTACCCGGCCCGGGTCAAGTGCGCCCTGCTCAGCTGGATGGCCTGGAAGGACGCCACCGCCCAGGCGCTCGCCCAGCACCCCGCCGTGAACGACTGATCCCGCAGAGGAGGACAGACCATGAGTGACGAAACCCCCTCCGCTGCGGAGGAGCAGACCGGCATCATCGTCGGCACCACGGCCGGCACCGTCTCGGTGGAGGACCTGACCGAGGCCCTGATGGACGTCGTCGACCCCGAACTGGGCATCGACGTCGTCAACCTGGGCCTGATCTACGGCATCCACATCGACGAGTCCGACGTGGCCACCATCGACATGACGCTCACCTCGGCGGCCTGCCCGCTGACCGACGTCATCGAGGACCAGGCCAAGACCGCCACCGACGGCCTGGTGAAGGACCTGCGCATCAACTGGGTCTGGATGCCGCCGTGGGGCCCCGACAAGATCACCGACGACGGCCGCGAGCAGCTCCGCGCCCTCGGCTTCAACGTCTGACGGACGGGCCTTCGTCCTTCGTCAACCCACTGCCGCGCAAACCTCTCCCTCGGGGGAATGGTTTGTGCGGCAGTGGTATATCTGCCAGCCGTGGGAGTAGAGACGAAACGCCGCTGCCCGGGACTTCTTCGGAAGTCCCGGGCAGCGGCGTTTCGGTGTCTCCGGGGGTCAGGCCGTGCGCTCGGGCTTGCGGGCGACGGCCACCGCCAGGGCGGCGCAGAGGACGGCGGCGAGGGTGGCGAAGCCGCTGACGGCGGGGAGGAGGCCGTACTGCTGGACGAGGGCGCCGACGCCGATGATGGGCGCGGAGCTGCCGAGGTAGACGATGATCCACAGGGCGCTCAGTTCGGAGCCGCGGCGCTCCGGGTTCATGGCGGCGACGGCGGTGGTGAACAGGGAGCGGAAGGCCACGCCCTGGCAGATGCCGCCGAGGACGCTGCCGATGAAGAGCAGCGCCGGGGTGCCCGTGTACCCGGCGGCGACGACCAGGCCGAGGCCGGTGGCCAGGCCGGTCATGCCGAGGGCGATCACCGTGCGGTCGGCAGTCGGCGGGACGACGAGCTGGGCGGCGGCCGAGGAGCCGAGCAGCAGGGCGGCCACGATCGCGCCGGTGAGGTGCGAGGACGTGTGCAGCAGCTTGGCGGAGAAGGCCGGGGCGAGGGCCAGGTAGACCCCGAAGACGCCGTACGAGATGAAGCCGGCGCCGGCGGCGAGCAGGAACTCGCGGCGGCCGGTGCGCGGCAGCCGCAGGCGCTGCGGGCGCAGGTGGGCCGGGGTGGTGATCCGGGGCGGGGCGGCCGGCGGGCGGTTGCGGCCGGGCATCCGGGGGTGGACGAGGGCCAGCGGCACGCAGAGCGCGAGGAGCGCGATGGCGTGCAGCAGGAACGGCGTCAGCAGCGGGTCGGAGCCGCCGGTCAGCAGGGCGCCGACGACGGGGCCGAGCGCGACGCCGCCGGCGGAGCAGGCCAGGGTGAGCTTGGCGGCCAGGGTCGGGTGCTCGGGCAGCAGGTCGCCGAGGGCGGCTCCCGCGGCGCCGGTCGACAAGCCGACGGCTATGCCCTGGATCGCCCGGCCGGCCGCGAGCTGCCAGAAGCTGCCCGAGGTGGCGAAGACGACGTCGCCGGCAGCGGCCATGGCGACGGCGGGCAGGATCAGGGCACGGCGGCCGAGGTGGTCGGACCAGTGGCCGACGATGGCCAGCACCGGGACGAGCGCGAAGACGTAGATCGTGAAGAGGATCGTGGTGTCGAGCGGGCCGAGCCCGAGGCGCTGCTGGAGGAGCGGGTAGATCGGCGTCGCCAGGTTGGCACCGATCAGCATCAGCAGCAGGGCGGCGGCCACCAGGCCGACGCGGACTCCGCGCATCGCGTTCCAGCGGCTGATCGCGGAGAGCTGGAGCTGGGCGCGCGGCGCGAGCTCCAGGGGAAGCAGGGCCTCCGACAGTCGGCGTCCGTCGAGCTGCGCGGTGCGCAGGCCGGCGCCGGCGGGGGAGAGGTCCGCCATGTGAGGGGTCTCCTGTGGCAGGGCGCCACCGGGGTCGGCGGGGTATGCCGGCGCGCCCGTCCTGAGGCGCTGTGGTGGTGGCCGCGGTGCGGGGCTCCCTGGTGGAGCGGATGAGCTGAGAGAAGGGGGGCTTCGTTGCCCGGTGGCCCGCGCGGGGTGTGCACGGTACCAATGCGAAGGATAAGGGGTGGGCGCACGGATGCGGCGCGCGCCCCTGCGTGCGCCCCTTGCGGCCGGGCATCGGGGGTGCCACACCTATACGCTGAGGTGGTAGATCGGTACGCGGAGCTGTTTGGGCTGACCGCTGGCTGAGGGAGAGCGCAAACGATGGCCGGACGACGTCGGAAGAACGCCGGGGCTGCAGGGGGAGAAGGCGTGGCCGAGGCGGTGCTGCCAGCCGACATGGAGCTGCAGGACCTCTACGGGGCGTTCGCCGCGCACGGCCTGGACGAGGAGGACCTGGACGACGCGGCCGTGCTGGTCCCGCCCGTCAAGCTGCCCGCCGAGCAGGAGCTGGCCGAGCAGGCAAAGGCCGTCCCGATGTTCGGGTACGCGCTGACGCTGGCCCGCTGGGCGGCCCCGCACCGGGCCGTGGACGAGTTCGGCGACCTGGTGGAGGCGGACCGGGCCCCCGCCGCGCGGCTGCTGGGCCTGGCCCCGGCCGAGGGCGAGGTGCCGGAGGAGGCCGAGGTCGAGGCGCTGCGGGCCTGGTCGCTGGCGTGCGACCTGGACCTGGTGGAGCTCGGCACGACCGCGGAGGACGAGCACGTCGCCGTCCCGGGGCCGGACCTGGAGCCCGCCGAGCAGGGCGATCCGGAGACCGTCCTGGAGCTGTGGCTGACCGCCGCCGGGATCGTCCGGGAGCTGGCGGTGGAGGCGGACTCGATGCCCGAGGAGGGTACCGAGGAGGCGACGGCCGAAGAGGACGAGGACGGCCTGAACGAGGTCGAGGAGGCCCGGGACGAGGCCGCCGAGCTGCTGGACGAGGCGCTGCAGGTGCTCTACGAGACCACCGCCTTCGCCGACCCGGGCAACGAGACCGTGCCGCTGGGCGTGCTGGCCGCGCTGCTGGTGGTGCCGGAGGGCGAGGAGCCGAGCGAGGAGCTGCTGGGCGACATCACCGACGTGATGGTCGCGCTGGACCCGATGCTGGGCGACCTGGCCGAGCTGGGCCTGCTGGAGTACCGCCCGATCGACCCGGAGCTGTTCGACGAGGAGGAGGGCGAGGAGCCCGCCGTCGTCGGCGAGGAGCCGCTGGACGAGGAGGAGTCGGCCCGCTTCGGCCTGGTCCGGCTCACCCCGCTCGGCCAGTACGGCATCCGGCAGTGGCTGCTGGAGGACGGCTACGACGCGCCGCTGGTCGGCGAGCTGGCCCAGGGCGACGCGGCCGAGCTGCTGCGCGGTGTGTGCGAGTCGGCCAACGTGCTGCCGGAGGAGGAGCTGCGGGTGTGGACCGCCGGCCGGGAGCCGGTGGCGGCGGCGCGCGAGCTGCTGGCGGCGGCGCGCGGCGACGACGCGTACGGGCCGCTGCGGCGGATGCTCTGCGTCTCGGCGCTCGACCTGCTGGGGCCGGGCGCCGAACCGGCCGTCCGGGAGGTGCTGGACGACCCGGAGCTGGGCGGTGCGGGGCGGGCCTGGCTGACCGCGCAGGGCGCGACGGACGTGCCGGTGCCGCCCCGGACGATGACGCTGTGGACGGTGGTCGACACCTTCGCCGCCCAGCTGCTGGACAGCGGCGGTGACGCCGCGCTGCTGCGCGAACTGGTCGCCGACCTGCCGGTGAAGGGCGATCCGGCGACCTGGTTCGGCGAGCTGTGGCGGGTCGACCACCCGTACACGGCGGACGTCCTGGAGGCGATCGGGGAACTGCACCTGGACCGGGCGGTGGCCAAGGAGGCGCGCAAGGCGGCCTTCAAGGCCCGTTCGAGGAAGTGAGCGGGCCCGGGAGAGCCCGGGGGGCTACTCCGGGAGGTCCAGCGAGCCGTCCTCGGTGAAGGGGAAGAACGGGTTGTGGGCCAGCTCCCAGAGGTGGCCGTCCGGGTCCTCGAAGTAGCCGGAGTAGCCGCCCCAGGTCGTCGGGACCGGCGGCTTGACCACGACGGCCCCGGCCTCGACGGCCGTCTTCATCGCGGCGTCCACCAGCGCGGGGGACTCCAGGTTCACCGCGAGGGTGACGCCGCGGAAGGACGGCTCGCCGGTGGCGGGCACGCCCGCGTCGGCCGCCAGCTCGTCGGTGGGGAAGAGGCCGAGCGCCGAGTCGGCGGTGCGGAACCAGACGATCTCCGGGCTGGAGGCGGTGGAGCGCCGCCAGCCGAGGCCTTCGTAGAAGCGGGCGCTGCGGTCGAGGTCGGAGACGCCGAGGGTGACGACGCTGATCCTGGCGGGGACGCCGTCCGGTGCCGTGCTGCTGCCCGTGGTGGTGCTGCTCTGTGCTGTCATGCGGCCAGGTTAGGGAGGGCGGCTGACAACCGGGGGTCCTGACACGGCCACCGCCCGCGTCCGGCAGTCGGGCTGATGACCCGGCAGCTGCGGGCACGTAAGGTGGCGTCAGCGGTGCGGGCGCGAGGAGTCGGGGGTGCGGCACAGGATGGTGCGGGAGAGCGGCGGCAGGCCCCAGGAGTGGAACACCGGGCCCTTGGGTCGCGCCCCGGTCCCGGACCGGTCGGGCCAGGAGGATCGATTCGCCGACCAGGAGGACTTCTCCCGCCGAACCCTGGCCGCGCTCGACTTCCCGGTGTACGGCGTGACCGCCGGGCCGGGCCGCACCGGAGAGGCGCTGGCCGCCTTCGAGACCTCCGGCGGCGTGCTGCGCTGGGTCGAGGTGCTGTGCGGCGACTGGCGTTCGGCGGCGGGCCCGTACGTGACGGTGCGGACGTACCGGCCGGGCGCCGAGCGCTGCGAGCCGCTGCCCGAACTGGAGGACGTGGTCGAGGACGAACGGGACCGCGTATACGAGCAGTTGGGCGTCGACGAGGGCGACGGGCCGGGCCGGGTGCGGGCGCTGCGCGCGTGGATCACGGTGGACGGCGAGCCGCGCGCGGTGGAGGTGCACGAGGACCGGCCGGTGCTGCGACCCGGGGCCGCGGCGGCCGACGGGCCCGGGCCGGTGTGGGCCGGGCGGCTGCGGATCGGCGGGCTGACCGTGACGGTCTGCGGGCGCGGGGTGGACCCGGGCGCGGTGGAACTCGGCGGGATCGGCGACTTCGAGCGGTACCTGTGCGGGCGCACCGACCTGCTGCGCGACCTCGCCTCCCGGCGGGCCCGGTACGTCCCGGTCGAGGAGCGCGAACTTCCGCCCGCCGTCGGGCTGGAGGCGCACCGGTCGCTGATCGCGCAGAGCATCGCCGAGACCGCCGCGATCGAGGCGCAGGTCCGGGCCGGGCGCACGCCGCGGCTGCCGCGCGGGCTGCGCGGGGACGCCTGCGCGGTGCGCTGGGAGGCGGCGGTGCGCCAGCAGATGCGGCTGGCCACCGAGACCCGGGAGGAGGCCGCGGCGGCGGTGACCTCGATGGTCAACCACCTCAACCGGCTGTCCCGGCAGACGCACTGGCTGGTGGGCACGGCGGAGGGGGAGGCGGCCGTCGAGGAGGTCGTCCGGTACACGGTGTTCGCGAGCGAGGTGGCGAGCCTGCCCGCGCAGCGGGCCTGGGCGCAGCTGTGGCGGGAGCGGCCCGGCGGCGGTGGGGCCGGGGTGTGGGAGGAGCACCGGCTGGCCGAGCAGCTGTGGCTGGCGGCCTGGGAGCAGTGGCGGACGGCGCGGCGCTGAGGGGGTGGCGCGGCGCTGAGGGGACGGCGCCGTGCCGGGCGATCGGGGCCGGGAACGGGGTGGGGCCGGAGCCGGGAGTGCCGCGAAACCGGTGCTCCCGGACGGGCACTTGGCAAAGCAGAGGTCATATGAAGGTCATCGGTCGGCAAATGGCCGCTCGGATGTGAGGTGGGCGTCACGTCGGGTTCACCCGCCCGGCGGAGCCTGCTGGGCGTCGGCATCCCGCCCCGACGCCCGCTCATCCTTCAGGAGTTGCTGCCATGTCGCTGTCCCGCCGGGACTTCGTCAACCGTTCCACCCTCGTCGGGGCCGGCGTGCTGATCGCCGGCAGCGCCGAGGCCCTGGCCAGCGCCCCCGGTGCGATCGCCGCCCCGGCCGGCGGCGAGGCTCCGGCCGCGGCGGCCGCCGGGACCAACGCGGCGGGCGGCACCGCCGTCGGCTACGGCCAGCTGGTGCAGGACCAGGCCGGACTGCTGTCCCTGCCGAAGGGCTTCTCGTACAAGGTCCTGAACCGGGCCGGCGTCACCAAGCTGCGCACCGGCGAGTTCACCCCGAGCAACCACGACGGCACCTCCGCCTTCGAGGACGAGCACGGCGGCAACTTCATGGTCGTCAACCACGAGCTCTCCGGCGCCCGCGCCAACTGGCCGCACCCGGTGCCGCTGACCGAGGGCCACGTCTACGACCCGGGCGCGGCCGGCGGCTGCACCATCGTGCACGCCAAGCGGGACGGCTCGGTCGAGCAGTGGGTCGGCATCGCCGGCACCGCCACCAACTGCGCGGGCGGCGTGACCCCGTGGGGCACCTGGCTGTCCGGTGAGGAGACCGAGGACAAGGCCGGCAAGAACGGCTTCACCAAGGACCACGGTTACATCTTCGAGGTCGACCCGTTCGACGACGACTACAACCGTGACCCGCAGCCGGTGAAGGCCTTCGGCCGCTACGCGCACGAGGCCGTCGTCGTGGACCCGAAGCGCGGTCAGGTCTACCTGACCGAGGACGCCTCGAACCCGAACGGCCTGCTGTTCCGCTGGACCCCGCCGGCCGGCTTCAAGCACGGCCGCTACCAGCTGCGCAAGCTGGCCGCCGACGCCGGTGTGCTGGAGGCCTTCAAGGTCTTCGACGCGCAGGGCAAGTTCATCGACGACCTCTCCCGCGCCACCAAGGTCGGCACCACCTACGGCGTGGACTGGGTCAAGGTCCAGGACCGCGACGCCACGACCGTCTCCGTCCGCAAGCAGTTCAAGGACGGCGAGGTCACCCGCGCCCGCAAGCTGGAGGGCATGTGGTGGGGTGACGGCGGCTTCTACTTCGTCTCCAGCTTCGCCCGCTCGGAGAGCCCGCTGCAGCACGACGGCCAGGTGTGGTTCTACAACCCGGCCCGCCGCACCATCACCCTGAAGGTCCTGCTGGGCGTCAACACCGACGTCTGGGGCGACCACGACAACTACGACGGCCCGGACAACATCACCGTCTCGCCGTACGGCGGCATCGTGATCTGCGAGGACGGCGAGGGCGTCTCGCACCTGTTCGGCGCCACCGAGGACGGGCTGGTCTACCCGATCGCCCGCAACGAGCTGAACATCGGCACCGCCGAGAAGCCCGAGTTCAGCGAGTTCACCGGGGTGACCTTCTCGGACGACGGCAAGACCCTGTTCGCCAACATCCAGACCCCGGGCATCCAGCTGGCCATCACCGGCCCGTGGCGCCGGCTGAACGAGCACAAGCGCGGCCAGGGCTACGGCGAGTGACGGTCCGTCAGTCCTGATCCCGACGGCTGCCCGCGGACCACTCGTCCGCGGGCAGCCGCAGTTGCAGCATCGCCAGCAGCCGCTGCTGCGGCTGGGCGAGGTCGATGCCGGTCAACTGCTCGGCGCGGCGCACCCGGTAGCGCAGGGTGTTGGGGTGGATGTGCAGGGCGTCCGCGGCCACCCGGACCTCACCGAGCGCGTCCAGCCAGGCCAGCACCGACTCGGCCAGCCGGGTGCCGTGCCGGCGGTCGTACTCGGTGAGCGCGGTGAGCCGCGGGTCCCGCAGGCCGGTGCGCTCCTGCAGCAGCGCGACCATCTCGCTGACCAGCACCTCCGCCTGGACGTCGATCAGTGCCGCGACGTCGAGGTCGACGCCGCCGCGGCCCATCGCGTCCAGGATGCGGTCCGCCTGCGCGCGGGATTCGGGCACCTGGGCCAGGCCGTCGACGGTCGAGCCGATCGCGGCGCGCAGCGTGACGCCGAGGTGCTCCCGGGTCGCCGTCACCACCTCGGAGGCCCAGTCGCGCACGGTGGTCATCGGCAGGCCCGGCGGCAGCTCGGGCAGCAGCACGTACACCCTGGACTCGATCGGGGCGAGCAGCGCGGTGCGGTGCCGGGCGGCGGTGTGCACCGAGATCAGGCCGGTGACGTCGGCGCGGTGCAGCGCCTCGGTGGTGTGCGCGCCGTACGCCAGCACGGTGGCCGGGCGGCGCAGGTCCAGGCCGAGGTGGGTGGCGAGCGACTGGGGGCCGGTGGAGCCCTCCAGCAGCCCGGTGAGCAGCGTCTGGGTCAGCCGGACGTCGGCGGACAGCTCCCGGCGGCGGCGCACCAGCTGGGCGGCCGCGACGCGGGCGGCGCCGACCAGCGCCTGCTCGGCCAGCGGGGCCAGGGGTTGCGCGCCCTCCTGCACCCAGATGGTGCCGAGCGGCTGCGTCCCGGCCCGGATGCCGACGGCCAGGCGGCGGCGCAGGCCGAGCTCGGGGTGCGGCTCGACCGCGATCGGGGTGTCCGAGCTGCGCAGGTGCTGGAAGATGCCCCACTCGCGGAGCTTGGACAGGTACGGCTCCGGGCCCTGCCAGCCGAGGATGGAGAGCCGGCGCAGGTCGTCGACCTCGTCGGAGTCGGAGGAGCGGGAGTAGGCCAGCACCCGGCTCGAGGTGTCCTCGATCGAGACGATGCCGTTGGTGAGCACGGCGACGGTCTGGGCGAGGGAGAAGAGGTCGCCCGCGTTGGGCTCGGGGGCGCCGGGCGCGTCCGGGGCGTCCGGCCCGGCGATGATCGCCCGGGCCAGCGAGTCGAGGTGCTCCCAGCGGGTCTCCCGGCGCACCGAGAGCAGGGCCACGCCCGCCTCGGTGGCGGCCTCGCGCAGCGCGTCGGCCTGGCCGGGGCCGTCCAGCTTGACCGCGACGGCGGCCGCGCCGGCCCGGCCGGCCGCGCGCAGGGCGGGGAAGGCGGCGCGGCCGCGGGCGCCGATCGCGAGGACGAGTTCGCCGGGGGAGGCGGTCGGCGGGTCCTCCGGGTCGAGGATCGCGACGTCGCGGACGGGGACGTCCAACCCCTGCGGAGCGGCCTGGAGTTCGACCAGGGGCTCGCCGAGGGACATCAGCAGCCGGCGGAGTGGCAGGCCGGGCGTGGTCACTGTGGGCCTCCTTCCCGCCGTCCTCATCCGTCTTCGTCCCCCTTCATTCCGCCTTCATCCGTTCGGACAACGGCGTGTGGTTGATTTTAGCCGGATGGACAGAGTCGGGATTCGTCGATCCTGAATAGTTGACCCTGACTATCCGAGAATGGATAGTCAGTACCGACCAAGTGATGGGGAACGCTCTCATGGCGAAGCGACGCAAGGTGTCGAACCCGCTGGCCCTCGCGGTCATGGCCGAGCTCACGGCCGAGCCGATGCACCCGTACGAGATGGGGCGCCGGCTCAAGGAGCACGGCAAGGACCGCAACATCAAGTACAACCGCAGCTCGCTCTACATGGTCGTGGAGCAGCTGCGGAAGGCCGGGTTCGTCGCCGAGCAGGAGACCGTCCGCGACACCCAGCGGCCCGAGCGCACCGTCTACGCCCTCACCCCCGAGGGCAAGGCGGAGCTCGACGACTGGATGCGCGAGTGGATCGCCGAACCGCAGGTGGAGTACCCGGCCTTCGGGGTGGCGCTGTGCCTGCTCGTGGTGGTGCCGACCGCCGAGGCGGTCGACCTGCTCGGCCGGCGGCTGGCGGCGCTGGACGCGCGGATCGACGAGACCCGCGGCCAGCTGCACAAGGCCGCGGGGATGGCCGTCCACCCGATGTTCGTCATCGAGGACGAGTACGAACTCGCGCTGCTGAGGGCGGAGCGGAGCTTCACCGAGAACCTCATCGCACAGCTCGGGGACCCGGAGTTCAACCGGACCCTGCAGGACTTCATGAGGAGCCTGGAATGAGCACCATCGGAACCACCGGCAACACCGGAACCACTGGCAACTCCGGCACTACCGGCAACCCCGGCACCACCCGGAAGGCGCTGGTCATCGGCGGCGGCATCGCCGGACCGGTGATGGCGCTGGCACTGCGCAAGGCCGGCATCGAGCCGGTCGTGTTCGAGGCGTACGGCAGCTCCGCCGAGGGCATCGGCGGCGCCTTCATGATCGCCCCCAACGGGCTCGGCGCCCTGGCCGTCGTCGGGCTGGAGGCGGAGGTCGGCCGGATCGGGCAACCGGTCGGGCCGATGGTGATCGAGGACGGCAAGGGCGGCGTGCTGGCCGAGTTCGCCGGCCTCGCCGACCTGCCGCGTGGCCGGGTGATGCGCCGCGCCGAGCTCTACGAGGTGCTGCAGCGGCGCCTGCAGGAGACCGGCGTCGAGGTGCACTGGGGCAAGCGGCTGGTCGGCGCCGAGGAGGGCGCCGACGGCGTCACCGCCCGGTTCGCCGACGGCAGCAGTGCCACCGGCGACCTGCTGATCGGCACCGACGGCACCCGCTCCACCGTCC
The DNA here is from genome assembly GCF_040302665.1 of Kitasatospora sp. NPDC097691. NCBI lineage: Bacteria > Bacillati > Actinomycetota > Actinomycetes > Kitasatosporales > Streptomycetaceae > Kitasatospora > Kitasatospora sp. NPDC097691. The sequence goes on from NZ_JBEORY010000070.1 coordinate 18,780, forward strand.
GCACCCTGATCGACCCGGCCGCGCCCGCCGCCCGGTACACCGGACTGTTCGGCATCGGCGGCTACAGCTCCTACCGGCTGCCAGGCCGGGCCGGACGCGGCGAGTCCGTCCACTTCGCCAACGGCGCCCGCGCCTTCTTCGGCTACTGGGGCCTGGCCGACGGCAGTGGCACCGCCTGGTTCAGCAACATCCCGCAGCCCGAGCCGCTGGCTCCCGAGGAGGCCCGTGCCGTCGGCATGGCGGAGTGGCTGCGCCGCTGCCGCGAGCTGCACTCCGCCGACGTGCCCGCCCGCGAGGTGCTGCGGATGGCGGACGCGGAGACCATGGACATCTTCCCGCGGCTGGAGATCATGCCGTCCGTGCCGCGCTGGTACCGCGGCCGGATGGTCCTCGTCGGGGACTCGGTGCACGCCCCGTCCAACAGCTCCGGCCAGGGCGTCTCGCTGGCCGTCGAGAGCGCCGTCGAACTCGCCCGCTGCCTGCGCGACCTGCCCGACCACACCGCCGCCTTCGCCGCGTACGAGGCGCTGCGGCGGCCCCGGGTCGAGAAGATCGCCGCCGACGCGGCCCGCACCAACAGCCAGAAGTCCTCCGGGGCGGTCGGGCGGATGATGTTCAAGCTGGTCGCGCCGATCGCGATGCGGACCTTCATGAGCCCGGAGAAGATGCTCCGGCCGGTGCACGGCTACCGGATCGACTGGGATCGCCGGGTGGCCCCGGTCGCCCTGGATGGCCCGGGTGCCGGCACGCGGACGGGCGCGGGTGCGACGGGGCGTCACGGGCGGGACAAGCACGCGGCCTGACGGTCGGGCGCGGGGACGGCGGCGGAGACGGTAACGGGTCGGCCGACGCGGGGGCGGGGCCGACCGTGACCGCGGCGTGACCCCCTTCGTCGGGCCGGACAACGCCGTACGGGGGAATTTAGCCGCCCGGCCAATCAAGAGGCCGGGTAGCCAGGAATAGCGTTCGTGCTGTGGCCGGCGTGCGACCCGCGCCGGCAATCCCCCCGCATTGAACGAAGGAGAGCGTGCGCTCTATGGACGCTGTGACCCAGGTCCCCGCGCCGGTGAACGAGCCGGTCCACAGCTACGCCCCCGGGAGCCCGGAACGGGCCCGTCTGGAGGCCAAGCTGAAGGAGCTGGGCGGCCAGGAGCCGGTCCAGCTGACCATGACGATCAACGGTGAGCGCCGGATGGGCGGCGGCACCGAGATCCACGTCGTCCAGCCGCACAACCACGCGGCTCGGCTCGGCACCCTGCGCAACGCCACCCAGGCCGACGCGCAGGACGCCATCGACACTGCCCTGGCCGCGGCCCCGGCCTGGCAGGCGCTCTCCTTCGACTCCCGCGCCGCGATCTTCCTCAAGGCCGCCGACCTGCTGGCCGGCCCCTGGCGCGAGACCCTGGCCGCCGCCACCATGCTCGGCCAGTCCAAGACCGCGCAGCAGGCCGAGATCGACACCCCCTGCGAGCTGGTCGACTTCCTGCGCTTCAACGTGCACTTCGCCCGCCAGATCATGGCCGAGCAGCCGGTCTCCTCGGACGGCGTGTGGAACCGCAGCGACCACCGCCCGCTGGAGGGCTTCGTCTACGCGATCACCCCGTTCAACTTCACCGCGATCGCCGGCAACCTGCCGACCGCGCCCGCGCTGATGGGCAACGTGGTGCTGTGGAAGCCGTCCCCGACCCAGCAGTACTCCGCGCACCTGCTGATGCAGCTGCTGGAGGAGGCCGGCCTGCCCAAGGGCGTCATCAACATGGTGACCGGCGACGGCCTGGCCGTCTCCGAGGTCGCGCTGAAGCACCCGGCGCTGGCCGGCATCCACTTCACCGGCTCCACCGCCACCTTCCAGCACCTGTGGCGCGAGGTCGGCACCAACATCTCGCAGTACCGCACCTACCCGCGGATCGTCGGCGAGACCGGTGGCAAGGACTTCCTGGTTGCCCACCCGTCGGCCGACCCGAAGGTCCTGAAGACCGCGATGACCCGCGGCGCCTTCGAGTTCCAGGGCCAGAAGTGCTCGGCGCTCTCCCGCGCCTACGTCCCCGCCTCGCTGTGGGCCGGACTGAAGGACGAGTTCGCGGCCGAGGTCGACGGCCTCACCATGGGCGACGTCACCGACCTGTCGAACTTCATGTCGGCCGTCATCGACGACCGCGCGTTCGCCAAGAACAAGGCCGCGATCGACCGCGCCCGGGCGGACTCCTCCGTGGAGGTCCTCGCCGGCGGCACCTACGACGACTCGGTCGGCTACTTCGTCCGCCCGACCGTCCTGGTCTGCCAGGACCCGGCGAGCGAGTACTTCAAGGACGAGTACTTCGGCCCGATCCTGGCCGTGCACGTCTACGAGGACGAGAAGTACGAGGAGATGCTGGCCCAGATGGAGTCGGTGTCCGCGTACGGCCTGACCGGCGCGATCATCTCCCAGGACCGCGCGGCGGCCCAGGACGCGATGCACAAGCTGCGCTTCGCCGCCGGCAACTTCTACATCAACGACAAGCCGACCGGCGCCGTCGTCGGCCAGCAGCCCTTCGGCGGCGGCCGGGCCTCCGGCACCAACGACAAGGCCGGCGCCAAGCAGAACCTGGCGCGCTGGACCTCGACCCGCTCGGTCAAGGAGACCTTCGTCCCGCCGACGGACTACCGCTACCCGCACATGGGCTGACACGCCCCGAAGTGCCGACCGCACGGTTCGTCCAGTAGCCACCGGTCACCCGCGACGCCCGGCCCCGCAGCCGGGCGTCGCCCGCCGGGGCGGCGGACCACCCCCGTACCGCCGCCCCGGCCCTTCTGCCACCCTTAAGAAGCACCAGCTCCAGGAGTCACGATGCTCCGTTCCGCCCTTCTCGCGGCCTCCCGGTCCCCGCAGGTCCGCACCGTGGTCGAGAAGTTCCCCCCGACCCACGCGATAGTCGAGCGCTTCGTCGCGGGCGAGGCCCTCGACGACGCGGTCACCGCCTGCGACGACCTGGTCGCCACCGGCCGCAAGGTCACCCTGGACCACCTCGGCGAGGACACCCAGGACGCCTCCCAGGCCGCCGGCACCGCCGAGGCCTACGAGCACCTGCTCAAGGCCCTCAAGGAGACCGGCCTGGCGGCCGGCGCCGAGGTGTCGGTCAAGCTGTCGGCCGTCGGCCAGTTCCTCCCGGTGGACGGCGAGAAGATCGCGCTGGAGAACGCCCGCCGCATCTGCGAGGCCGCCGCCGACGCGGGCACCACGGTGACCCTCGACATGGAGGACCACACCACCACCGACTCCACCCTCGCCATCGCGCGCGAGCTGCGGGCGGACTTCCCCTGGCTGGGCGTCGTGCTCCAGGCCTACCTGCGCCGCACCGAGGCCGACTGCCGCGAGTTCTCCGGCCCCGGCTCGCGCGTGCGCCTGTGCAAGGGCGCCTACAAGGAGCCCGAGTCGGTCGCCTTCCAGGGCAAGCACGACGTCGACCTCGCGTACGTCCGCGCGCTGAAGATCCTGATGGCGGGCGAGGGCTACCCGATGATCGCCTCGCACGACCCCAACATGATCAAGATCGCCGGCCAGCTGGCCCAGTGGAACAACCGCACCCGGGACTCCTTCGAGTACCAGATGCTCTACGGCATCCGCCCCGAGGAACAGCTGCGCCTCGCCGGCGAGGGCAACACGATGCGCGTGTACCTCCCGTACGGCCAGGAATGGTACGGCTACTTCATGCGCCGCCTCGCCGAGCGCCCGGCCAACCTGACCTTCTTCCTGCGCGCCATGGCCACCCGCAGCTGACCCCGGCGCCACCGAACGGACGGCCCGCACCCCTGACGGGGGGTGCGGGCCGTTTTCGTGGTTTCCGGAGTACGTGGTTCTAGAGGAAGTCCTTGGTGTCCAGGTCGAACTCGAAGGGGGCGGGGATCGTGAGCGGCTCGCCGAAGGCGGCGAGGCGAATGCCCTTGTGCTGCGACATCTGCATCTCGGTGGCCGACTCCTGCCACACCTGATCGGCCAACTCGCTGAGGAGGTGGGCGTGATGGCCGTCACCGGGTGGTTCGATGAGGATCTCGCCTTCGAGGAGTTCGGCGCGGAGTCCTTCAGGGGTGTCGAGATCGAGAAACAGCTCGAGGAGGATGGCGCTCTCGGTCGCGTCCATGGAAGTCCTCTCGTTCCGGCTTGCGCGCAGCCTATTGGGTTCGATGATGTGTCGGGCGGGTTCGCGTGGAGATCACTCGATGGCGTGGTTTGCTGGTGAACTGGGCTTTCGGTGGGAGGAGTTGGGGATGCTGAAGGAGTTCGCGGGGCTGTCGACCCCGTTGGTGGCGGATGCGTGTGTGCGGCTCGGGGTGGGGCTGCGGGCGGCCCCGGTGGGGGTCGGCGGGGTGGCCGCGGGGAGCCGGGTGGCGGGGCGCGTGCTGCCGGTGCGCCACTACGGGAGCGTCGACGTGTTCCTGGAGGCGTACGGGGCCGCGCGGGACGGGGACGTCCTGGTGATCGACAACGGCGGGCGGACGGACGAGGCCTGCATCGGGGACCTCGCGGTGCTGGAGGCGCGGGCCGCCGGCGTGGCCGGGATCGTGGTCTGGGGGCTGCACCGCGACACCCCCGAGCTGCTGGAGATCGGGCTGCCGGTGTTCAGTTACGGCGCGCTGCCGCTCGGGCCCGTGCGGCTGGACGAGCGGGAGCCGGAGGCCCTGCTGTCGGCGCGGGTCGGGCCGCACGCGGTGACCGTCGGGGACGTGGTGTTCGCCGACCCGGACGGGGTGCTGTTCGTCCCGGCCGACCGGGTCGAGGAGGTACTGGAGACGGCGGGCGCGATCGCCCGGACCGAGCGCGCGCAGGCCGGGCGGATCGCCTCCGGGGACACGCTGCGCCGCCAGACCGCCTTCGACGACTACCTGGAGCGCCGCGCCGCCGACCCGTCGTACAGCTTCCGGCAGCACCTGCGGCGGGTCGGCGGGGCGATCGAGGAGTAACCGCTCTACAGGGGGCGGTACATGACGTGCAGGCCGACGTAGCCGTCGACGGGGTGGCGGAAGGCCTCGGGGACGGTGCCGACGATCTCGAAGCCCAGCGACTCGTAGAGCTTCACGGCGTGGTGGTTGTTGGCGACCACCGCGTTGAACTGCATGGCGCGGAAGCCCGCCCGGCGGGCCCAGTCGAGGGTGTACTCGACCAGGGCCCGCCCGATGCCCTTGCCGTGATGGGCCGGGTCGACCAGGTAGCTGGCGCTGGCGACGTGCGAGCCGTTGCCGGGTCGGTTGCGGTTCATGTTGGCGGTGCCGACGATCCGCCCGTCGTCGTCCACCGCGACCACCGTGCGGTTGGGGGCGGTGAGCATCCACCACTCCCGGCCGAGCTCGGAGGGCATGTCGAGGGGGTAGGGGAAGGTCTCGCCGGCGGCGACGACGGTCCGGAAGAACGGCCAGATGGCGGGCCAGTCGTCGGGGGTGGCTTCGCGGATGATCATCGGACAAGGATGATCCGGAGCGCCGAGCCGGGCCAGTGGTTTTCCACGGCGTTCCGAGGCGCCGTCCGGTGGTCGGAGGGTCGGTGGCCGGCCCGCTCGGTGGTCGGCGGGTCAGCTGCCGAGGATGGCGTTCTCGACGATGGCGGCGGCGTTGGCCTGGCCCCGGGCGTTCGGGTGCACCAGCGCGTACTTCAGGGGGAGGATGCTGGTCAGCAGGCCGTCCAGCCAGTGGTCGGCGTCGCAGACGCTGTGGCCGGCGGTGGAGGGGTAGAGGTCGACGAAGGTGTCGCCCTGGGCGGCGGTGGTCCGGGCGATGGCCGCGTTGAGCGGCTCCACGATCGCGGTGCGGGCCCAGGCGAGGTCGCCGGTGGTGAAGGTGGCGAACTGGCGCAGGTCGCCGTACGTGCAGAGGTTGACGTCCTCGGGGACGAGGTGCGGGTAGCCGACGGTGAGGACCTTGGCGGACGGGGCCTTGGCGTGCAGGGCGCTGAGCATCCGGTCGTAGCCGTCGCGGAGTCCGACGAAGCGGCCGGGCAGGCTCGCGTCGTACGCGTCCTTGCAGGGGGTGCCCTGGCCGAGGTGGGTGGCGCCGAGTTCGATGCAGTTCTTGAGGATCTCGGCGAAGCCGAGGTCGTTGCCGCCGATGCCGACGGTGATCAGGTCGGTGGCCGGGCCCACGGCGTCGATCTGCGGCGGGACGGGCGGGTAGGGGGCGTTCGGGTCGGAGCCGAGCGGCGGGAGGGGGCGGCCGAGCGGGGAGAGCTTGGTGGCGCGGACGTTCTCCGTGGTGGCGCCACTGCAGCTGACGTTGTGCTGGTCGACCAGGGAGCCGAGGTCGCGACGGACGATCTCGGGGTAGGACCCGACGGTGCGGGCGCAGCCGTCGACCGGCTCGGTCTCGTCGCCGGTGGCCTCGATGACGCCGGCGGTGTACGAGTCGCCCATCGCCACCCAGGCCAGGGCCTGGGCGCGGGCGGACGGCCTGGCGGCGGCCTGGGCGGCGGTGGGGGTGGTCAGCCCGGCGGCGAGGACGACGGCGGTGCCGGCGACGGCGAGGCGGGACGGGAAGTGTGGCACGGTCTCTCCTCAGCGAGTGCGGGGGAGAGTGCGATTCACCCCCCTGAGAGTCAATCGAGCCGCTGCGTGGACGACTTGATGCCTCAGGAGGGTGAAATCGTGGGCGTGGGCGTGACGAGGGCGGCGGGTGGCGGGGTGATGGCCCGGACCGGCCGGGACCGGCCCGGACCGCCGGGCCCGCTCGCTCAGAGCAGCGCGGCGGCGGGCTCGATCATCGCCCGCGCGGTCTTGCCGTCGACGTACTCGCCGAGCGCGGTCATCTCCCACTCGCCACCCGGGCGGCGGACCAGCTTGCACATCACCACGCCGGTGCGCGGCTCGGAGTGGGTGAGGTCGAAGCGGACCAGTTCCTCGTTGCTGCCCGCGTCCAGCAGGCGGCAGTAGGCGTTCTTCACGTCCGTGAACTTCTGGCCGGAGAAGGAGTTGACGACGAAGACCAGCCCGTGGACCTCGGCCGGCAGGCCCTCCAGGTGGACGGTGATCATCTCGTCGTCACCGTCGCCGCCGCCGGTGAGGTTGTCGCCGGAGTGGGCGATGGCGCCGTTGAAGATGTTCAGCTTCATGAACCAGGCCGTCTCCAGCCGCTTGTGGCGGGCGTCGAAGGCGAGGCAGGAGGCGTCCAGGTCGACGCTGCGGCCGCGGCCGGCCGGCTCCCAGCCCAGGGCCATCCGGACCGAGGAGAGGAAGGGGCGGCCGTTCTTGATCAGGGAGACGGAGCTGCCCTTGACCAGGCTGACCCGGCCCTTGTCCAGGGTGATCTTCGCCGGCGCGGCCGGGGCCGGGGGCGCGGCGGGCGGCGCGGGCGGGACCGGGGGCAGCTGGTGGGAGCCGGTGGCGAGGGCGATCCGGGGGTCGACCGGGGCGGCGGGCGGGGCTGCGGGGGCCGCCGGGGGAGCGGGCGGGGTGGGGAGCTGGACGGTCGGGGCGGCCGGGGCCGGAGCCTGCGGGGTGCTCGGGGCGGGGGCCGGGGCGGCCTCGGCGGCCGGGGCCGGGGTGTCCTCGACACTGACGCCGAAGTCGGTGGCGATGCCCGCGAGGCCGTTGGCGTAGCCCTGGCCGACGGCGCGCACCTTCCAGGCGCCGTTGCGGAGGTAGACCTCGACCACGATCAGCGCGGTCTCCACGCCGAGCCGGGGCGGGGTGAAGGTGGCCAGGACCTCGCCGCTGTCGGCGTCGCGGACGGTGGCGGTGGGCTCCGTCCCGGCGAAGGTGGAGACCTGGTCGGCGGGGCTGGCGGTGACCACGATCTTGGTGATGTCGGCCGGGACGGCCCGGGTGTCGACGGTGATCGCGTCGGGAGTTCCGGCGGCGGCCGGGCGGTGGCTGACGCCGGGGCCGTTCGGGGCGTTGAAGAAGACGAAGTCGTCGTCCGAGCGCACCTTTCCGGCGTCGGTCAGCAGCAGGCCGGAGACGTCCAGCGCCTTGGGCGCGGTGACCTCGACGGTCACTCGCGCGGCGGTCAGCGGTGCGTTGCCGCCTTGGGTCAGGACGGTGGGCACGGACTCCTCCTCGGGTGCGGAACGACGGCCCCGGGCGGGGGCTGTTGGGGCGCCCGGCCGGGTGCTGCCCACAGTAACGAACGAGGGTGCGGGGATGCGCCCGTCCGGGCAGGTCAGCTGTCGGATCGTCGGACTGTTGGAACGTTGTAACAGCGGACCGTCGTCACAGCGGACCGTCGGACCGTCAGCGGGGTTCGGGAGCCGCCGGGCCGACCGGGGTGCCCGGAGGCCGGGGCGCGGCGGGCAGTGCAGGGGTGGGGCCGAAGGCGCCGAGCGTGGCGACCGCGCGCGGGTGGTCGAGGGCGAAGGCGGAGGCGCTCCAGCTCTCCGCGGGGGCCGACTTGCGGGCCGCCGACGGGTCGGCCACGGCCGGACGGGCGCCGCGCACCCCGAAGGTGTAGTGGCCGGGCCGGACGTCCGTGCCGGGCGGCGTGGTGAAGCGGTACACCAGGGTGCCGCGCTCCTGCTGGACGGTGACCACGGCACCGGGAAGGTCGGTCCAGGCGGTGCCGGGGCCGGCGGCCGAGTCGCCGGGGGCGAGCCGGAATTCGGCCTGCAGGGCGGTGACCGACTCGGTCACGGTGAGCGCCAGCTCGTGCCGCAGGCCGTCGCGGCCGAGCGGGGAGACCAGGGCGACGCCGGACAGGGCGTGGTCGGCGCTCGGGTCCGGGTCGACGGGGCCGGGAACGACGGGAACGGGCGCCGTGGGAGCGGGGGCGGTCGGGTCGGGCGCGGTGGGGCCGGGGGCACCCGTCGGTGCGCCCGCCGGAGTGCCGGTGTCGCCGCCCGGGTCCGTCGCGCCGGGTGGCGGCACGGGGTGGGCGGTGGGCTTGAGACCGGGCCGGTTCGGCGGCCGGTCGTCGGTGGGCCGGCCGACGGGCTGCTCGGTGGGCGGGGGCGGGGCGACGGGCGAGGGCCCGGTCGGCGCCGGAGTGCCGGGCTCGCCCACCGGCTCGCTGCCCGCGAGCTGGGTACCGGAGGGAGGCTGCGCGTCCTGCCCGGCGGCGGCCCGGCCGCCGGGCAGCTCGCCCGGGTGCGCCGAGCGCTCGGTGGGCGTGGCCAGGACGGGTGCCGCCCCCGAGGGGTGGGTCGAGGGGTGTGCGGACGGGTGCCCCGACTGCCGGGCGGCGGACGGCCCGTCGGGGGCCGGGGTGGCGGCCGGGGTCGAGGCGGAGACCGCCTCGGCTTGGTCGGTGGCCCCCGGGGTGGGCGGCGGGGTGGAGCCGACCCGGGCCACGCCGGCCCGACGGCCGATCCCCTGCTGCTCGTTGAGCAGGAGGGTGGTGGCGATGCTGATGCCGACGACGGTGGACATCGCCATCGCGGCGCCGGAGAAGCGCAGGGTGGGAAGTCGGAGCCGGCCGCCGAACGGACGCGGTCGACCGTGCCGGCCGTGCCGCTCGGGCTCGTGCCGCACGTCCTGCGTGGTGTCCTCGCGCACAGCCACCGGACCCCTCCCTCCCCGAAGTCGCCGTCGCGTCGCCGTATTCTCCCACGCGCAACCGTCGGGCCCGGCTCCGGCCGCCGCGGGGGCCGGTCCGCCGCGTGCCCGCGTCGGGGAGGGGGAGAGCGTAGCAGCGGGCGGTCACACCGTGGACGGTTTCCATCCATTTCGTGGACATCCGTTCGATGTACGGAAGTTGACGCTCCGTCCGACAAGCGCCGTAAGGGGTGGTTGCCCCGGACGGGGGTTATTGCAACCCCCTTGCAACCCTTGCCGCCCGGCCCGGGGTGGCGCAGGCTGGGTCCATCCCACGCCGTCCCGGAGAGACCGTCATGCCGCCCGACCCGCTGTCCGCAGCCTCCAGTGCACCCCTCGCCGCTACCCCCACGGGCGGCGATGGGGACGGCTCCACCGCCGCTCCGGCGGCGGTGGAGGAGGTGCTGACCCTGCGGATCTCGCTGGGCGAGGAGGTCGTCGGCGAGGTGCGCACCCGGTTCCGGTTCGACGCCGTCCGCCCGTACGAGGTGCTGCTGACGTTCCACCCGGGGCGGCCGGACGAGGCCGACTGGGTGTTCTCGCGCGAACTGCTGCGCGACGGCCTGCGCACGTTGAGCGGCCAGGGCGACGTCAAGCTGTGGCCGGCGTACTGCCCCTGCCACGGATCGACGTTGCACCTGGCGCTCGAATCCCCGCACGGCAGCGCCCTGTTGGAGGCCTCCAAGCCCCGGGTGCAGGCCTGGCTGGACCGGACGTACGCGCTGGTCTCCGAGGCCCGGGAACGCGACTGCGGGCCCACCGACGCCGACCTGGCCGCGCTGCTCGCGGGCGGCTGACGGGCGGTACGACCGCAGTCGACGGGGCTGACGGCCGGCCGGTGGCGGTCGGTCGTGGCGGCGCCGGTGGCGGGGCCTCGGTGGCCCAGGACTCAGTGGCCGAGCGGGGCGTCCCCGGGAGCGCGCGGCGGCGGGACGGGCGCCGCGCCGGGCAGTCGTGCGCTCCCCGCCGCCAGCGCGGCCCGCAGTCTCCGGACGGCCGGGGCCGAGGAGGCGGGCAGCAGGTCGTACGGGTCGTCCGGCGCCTCGACCGTGACCGGCACCGACTCGGCGATCCGGTACGGCCGGTGGGCCAGCAGTCCGCCCAGGTAGCGGCGCAACCGGGACAGCTCGGCGCGGACCGTCACCGTCCGCCCCGCGTCGCCGAACAGCGCCTCGGCGAGCTGGGCGGCGGTGCTGCCCTCGCGTGCGGTGGCGAGCAGGAGCAGCAGTTCGGCGTGGCGCGGGCTGAGCGGGTGGGACCAGCTGCCGGCCGCGCCCCGGACGGACAGCTCGGGGCGGTCCGGCCGGCGCAGGTCGAGCCGGAGCCGGGCGCCCTCGGCCTGTTCGGTGTCGATCGGGCCGGTGCCGTCCTCGCCGGGCGGCCGGACCGGGCGCACCAGCCAGCCGTCGGCGAGCGGTTCCAGGACGCACTCGCCGAGGCCGGGTACCCAGTGCACGGCGGCCGGGGCCCAGCCCTCGCTGGGCATCCGCAGCCGGTCGGGCGGTGGCAGCCCGGCCGCGGCGGCGGTCCAGCCGGCCGCGTCCACGACCAGGGCGGGGCCGCCGACCCGGGCGAGCATCGGGGCGGCCAGGGTGCGCAGCTGGTGCAGCGCCTCCAGTCGGTGGGCGCGCAGCTCGGTCTCGGCGAGCCGCGCGGCGGTGGCGGTGAGCTGGAGCAGGTACGGGCGGATGCTGTGCGCGGGGCCGCTCAGGTTGACGGCGCCGACCAGCCGGCCGGTGCCGGGGTCGTGCACGGGTGCGGCCACGCAGGTCCAGGTGTGGTGGCTGCGCAGGTAGTGCTCGGCGGAGTGGACGTGCATGGGGCGCCGGGCGCGCAGGGCGACGGCGATGCCGTTGGTGCCGACGCTCTCCTCGACCCAGCGGGCGCCGGTGATGAAGCCGATCCGGTCGGCGCTGCGGCGCAGGCCGCGTTCGCCCTCCTGCCAGAGCACGTGGCCCTCGGCGTCGGCGACGGCGAGGATCAGCGGGACGGCGTCGGTCGGCTCCAGCAGGGTCTGCCGCAGGACTGGCATGACTGCGTCAAGCCCGCTGGCGCGGCGGCGCTGTTCGACTTCGGCCGGGCCGAGCAGGACGGTGGCGGCGCCGGTGTCGGGGTCGAGGCCGAGCCGGCGCAGCCGGGCCCAGGAGTCGCCGATCTCCGGGCGGGGTTCGAGCAGGCCGGGGGCGCCGCCACCCTCCGGGGGCGGTCCGGTCAGCTCCCGGGCGGCGGCGTCGGTGAGGGTCCGCTCGTGGACCTTGGCCAGCTCCGTCGCGGTCGGCGGGGTGCGGCGCTCTGGTCGTCGGGACTGCCGTCCGGTCTGCCGCACTCGGTCCGCTCCTCGCCGCCGTTCGAGGTCGCGCCGGGGTCGACGCGCTGACGAAAGCGTACGGGTGAGGTGGGCGCGTGGGGATGGGGTCTGCCAACTCGGCATACCGGGCGGTACGCAGGAGCGGCCCCGGGGGCGCGGGCGGCCTCAGTGGTGCGCGCCCGTGCCCAGCTGGGCCACCTCGACGGTGTGGTGCAGGTCGGCGGTGGCCTCCAGGGTGGCGCCGGTGCTCAGCGCCAGGCAGGCGGCCAGGGCCAGGGCGACGGCCCGCAGCCGGGCGCCGGGGGTGGCGGCCGGGCGAGGCTGGAGCAGCGCGGCGACCCGGCGCGGGACCGGCCCGGAGTGGGCGGCGGGCGCGGTTCGGGGCCGGTCCGGCCAGGGGGAGCGGCTCGCGGCGAGGGCGGCCCGGCCGACCGCGCGGGCGGTCACGGTGCGGTCGCCGACCCGGGTCGCCGCCACTTCGTCGGCCCAGCGCTCCAGGTGGTACCCGAGGGGCGCGCGCAGTGCCCGGAGCGCCGGGTGGACGTGGGCGGCGTGCTCGGCCATCGCCAGGAAGACGTGGTGGCGGGCGGCCAGGTGGGCGCGTTCGTGCGCGAGCAGGGCGGAGCGCTCCGGCCCGCTGAGGGCGCGCAGCATGCCGGAGGTGACCACGATCCGGCCCGGTTCGCCGGGGCGGCCGGGGCGGCGCAGGCGGCCGGGCAGCGCGAAGGCGTCGGCGCACTCGTCGTCCAGGACGCTGAGCGGGGGCTCGGTGGGCCGCAGGAGGGCCGCCAGCGTGGATCCGGCGGGGCGCGACCCAGCCGCGGCGCACGGTTCGGTGCGGAGCGCGGGAGTCGTGGCGCAGGGTTCGGCGGGCCCCGGCGCCGGGGCGGTGAAGCGCTCCGGGGTGCGCGCTCGGCGCATGGTGGCGCCTCGGGGGCGCACGTCCGGATGCCGATCACCGGGCGGGAGGGCGGCCCGGGCCGTCCGCAGTTCCAGCCGGCGTCGGCGGGCCGTGCGCACCGCCAGCACGGTGAGCGCGACGAGCGCCAGGGCGGCCGCGGCGGCGGCGAGCGGGGCGTCCGGCGCCGCTGCGGTGAGCCACCGCAGCGAGAGGTGGCCGAGGGCGGCGACCGGCGGCAGCTGGAGCAGTCCGGCGGTGGCGAGCAGGCCGAGCGAGCAGACGGTGCCGCCGGCCAGCACGGCGGTGCTGCCGACCAGTGTCCAGGCGGCGGCCCGCGGGGGCAGGGCCTCGGCGAGGCGGCGGGCCAGGGGTGCGGCCAGGAAGGGCAGCAGCAGCGGGGCCCAGACGGCGATCATCATCGGCCGGCCGACCCCCGGGGGTCCGGCCGCAGGCGGTCGTCGCCGGCGGGGCCGTCGCCGAGCAGGTCGCGCAGGAGTTGCTCGTCCTCGGCGGAGAGGTCGGAGACGAAGCGGGCCAGCACGGTGGAGCGGTCGGCCTCGCGGCCCAGCTCGGTGTGCATCCGGCGGGCCGCCAGTCCGGCGGTGTCCTGGACGGTCGGGGTGTACGCGTAGGCGCGGCCCGCCCGGGTGCGCTCGACCGTCCCCTTGTCGTGCAGCCGGGCCAGGATGGTCGCGATCGTGGTGCGGGCGAGGTCCCCGCCGAGCGCCGTCTGGACGTCCTGCGGCGTCATCGGCTGCCGGGCCGACCACAGGGCGGCCAGCACCTCGGCCTCCAGCTCCCCGGCGGGCCGGCGGGCGGACGGTACGTCGGACATGGCGGCGGTTCCTCCAAGTTTCGTCTACAGTCATGTAGACCGTCTACGTGACTGTAGACGGCCGGGCGGGTCCGGCCGTGAACCCACCGGTCCGGGTGGTCCCCTGTGAACCGCCGCCGGGGCGGGGTTCGCTGTGAACAGCCGGCCTGGGCGGATCCGCTGTGAACCGATCGGTTCCGGGGCGGATTCCGCCTGAACCGCCCTCCAACGTACGGGAGGTCCGCCAGCCTTGCTCCAGTTCCCCGGCGATCCGGCCGTTCACCTCGCGGTGAACCCGCTGGACGCGTCCTCACTGCTCGGCGCCTTCGGCGCGCTCGGCATCGCCGTCGTGCTCTTCGCCGAGACCGGCCTGCTGGTGGGGTTCTTCCTGCCCGGCGACTCGCTGCTGTTCACCGCGGGACTGCTCTGCGTGCCCGGTGCGACCCGGGGGCCGCAGCTGGAACTGTGGCAGGTGCTGCCCGCCGCCCTGGTCGGGGCACTGGGCGGGGCCCAGCTCGGCTACCTGATCGGTCGGCGCGGCGGCCGGGCGCTGCTGCGCCGCACCCGGCGCAAGAGCCTGCTGCGGGGCGTCGAACGGGCCGAGGAGCTGCTGGCGAAGTACGGCCACGGCAAGGCCATCGTGCTCGCGCGCTTCATCCCGGTGGTCCGAACGGTGCTGAATCCGCTGTGCGGCGTGCTGGAGGTGCCGGTCCGCTCGTTCACCCGTTGGCAGGTCGTCGGCGGCGCGGTCTGGACGGTCGGCGTGGTGCTCGCCGGGTACGCGCTCGGATCGTCTGTACCCGGGATCGACCGGTATCTGCTGCCCGTCATCGGTCTGGTAGTAGTTGTCTCCGTGTTCCCCATTGTTCTCGAACTGTTCCGCGCCCGTAAGGCGCCACGTCACGGAGGTGACGCGTGATGCCTACTCGGGCCCTGGCCGTCTACGACGGCAGCGGCATCGACGGCAGCCTCTACACCCGGGTCAACGGGTGGGCGCAGTCGGCCCCGCACTGGCTGGACGAGCTGATCAAGGTCTGGTCGGCCCTCGGCCTCGGACTGTTCGCGCTCTTCATGCTCTGGGCGTGGTGGCGCGCGCGCGGCGCGGACTCCGCGGTGATGGCCAAGGTGCTGGCCTCGCCGGTGATCGTGGTCCTCGCGTACGCCGTCAACTCGGTGTTCAAGGGGATCGTCGAGGAGGTCCGGCCCTGCGCGCAGATCCCCGGCAGCATCTCGCTGGAGACCTGCCCGGGCAACGGCGACTGGTCCTTCCCGAGCAACCACTCGGTGATCGCCTTCGCCGCCGCGGCCGCGCTCTGGTTCGTCAACCGGAGGCTCGGCTGGGTGGCCGTCCTGTTCGCGGCGCTGATGGCCGCGTCCCGGGTCTGGGTCGGCGTGCACTACCCGCACGACGTGGCGGTCGGCGCGCTGGTCGGCCTGCTGGTCGCGGTGGTGCTGGCGCCGGTCGCCGGTCGCTGCGGGCCGCTCGTGGACCGGATGCGCTCCGGCGCGCTGCGGCCGCTGCTCGGACCGGGCCGGCTGCCGCCGGTGAGCCGCGGGTACGCGGAGTACGAGGCGCAGCGGCACTGAGTACCCGACGGCGTCGCACCCGCCGGGTGCGGCGGATGCCGGTGACGCCGGTGCGGCGGCGCCGATTCCGCTGATTCCACCCGTTCCGCGGCCCTTGTCCGGCCGGGGCGGCGGGTAGAGCATGTGAGCCGGGCGCGGGGCCTCCTCAGGGGGCGCCCGCCCGGCTCAGTCGTGTTCGGGGCGCGAGGGCGCCGGGCGTGCCAGCGGAGGGAGTGCCGTATGCCGTACAGACTCGACATCACGCAGGGGGACTGGCCGGGCGACCTGCTGCACAAGGGCGTCGAGGGCCTGCTCGCGGAGGCCATGGTGCTCACCCTCGCCACCGCCGGCCACGAGCACGGGCCGCACGCCAACCTGGCCTTCTTCGCGTACGACGACGAACTCGTCCTCTACTTCGTCAGCGAGCGCTCCACCCGGCACAGCCACCACCTCGCCGAGGAGGCCCGGGCCGCCGCCACCGTCTTCCTGCCGCCGCCCGTCTTCGGCGAACAGCTGCGCGGGCTGCAGCTGACCGGCAGCGCGAGCGAGGCCTGGGGGCGGCAGGCGGAGGCGGCGCTGACCGCGTACCAGGGGCGCTACCCGGCCTTCGCGCAGGACGAGGACGTCCGGCGGCAGTTCCTCACCGGTGGGGGTGCGGCGGCGCTGTACCGCTTCCAGGTGGACGAGCTGACGGCGGTGGACGAACCGAACTTCGGCCGCCGCAACTACCTGCGGGCCCGGGTGGTCCGGTCGTAGGCGCCTCCGGGAGGTGGCGCCCCGAGGTCCGCGGCGGACGCCGGCCCGGCGGTTGGGGTCGGGAGGCGTCAGCGGCGCCGGAAGCCGCGCTTCTTCGGAGTGACGAGTTGCACGACGGACGCGACGAAGAGTTCGGCGACGGGGGAGGGTCCCTGGCCGTGGTTGAGGTGGCTCTCGGCGGTCCACTCGCCGAGGACGGTGCCGGGGCTGCCGTCGAAGGGGCTGAAGGCGTGTTCCAGGGTCAGGTAGCGGACGGTCCTGCCGCCCTCGGGGTGGACGGCGGCGGCGAAGTGGGCCTCGGTGGCGCCGACCGGGGTGGGCAGGGTGACCAGCAGCATGTGGTGCCCGTCGACCGACAGGTGGCGGCAGTCGAGGCCGTGGGTGGCCAGGCGCTCCTCGGGCGGGAGGGTCCGGCCGAGGTCCTCCCAGATCTGGGTGACGACGGGCAGCAGGCTGCCACCGTCCGGGGCCGGGGTGGCCACGCGCGGGCCGAACTCCAGCACCTGGCGGGCGAGCTCGCGGTGGACGAAGCGGTAGTGGTGGGGCCGGGGTTCCGTCATGGGGGACACCGTAGCGAACGACGCGGAGCGGGAAGTCGGAACGTCCGACTTCCCGCTCCGGTAAGCGAGTTGACCAGCTTGTTGGCGAACTGACGAATCGTCAGGAAGTGATCGTCAGTGGCTGCCCTTGAGGTTGAGCACGACCACCCCGACGATCACCAGGGCGATCCCCACCCACTGCAGCCGGCCGAGCGACTCGCCGAAGGCGACCACGCCTATCCCGGCGACCGCCGCCGTGCCGGCCCCCGACCAGACCGCGTAGGCGACCGAGACCGGTATGTGCTTGAGCGCGCGGCCGAGCAGCAGGAAGGAGAGCGCGTAACCGAGGCCGACCCCCAGGCTCGGCCAGAGGCGGGTGAACCCGTCGGTGAGTTTGAGGCAGCTGGTGGCGCAGACCTCGCTCATGATGGCGAGGGCGAGCAGGACGTAAGGCATGTCGGGGTCAAACAGCCGGAGCGGCGGTGAGCTTCCCGAGCAGCGCGAGATCGGCCTGCTCCAGGCTGGCGAGCAGCGTGATCCGCTCCCCGTCCGGCATCGGCGTCGCCGTGGACGGCACGGCGAGCACGGCGCAGCCGGCCGCGGTGGCGGAGGCGACCCCGGTCGGGGTGTCCTCGACGGCGAGGCAGGCGGCCGGGTCCAGACCGAGCCGCTCGGCGGCGGCGAGGTACGGGTCGGGGGCGGGCTTGGTGCGCTCGGTGTCCTCGGCGGCCAGGGTGACGGCGAACCAGTCGCGGCCGATGGCGGACAGCACGAGGTCGACGACCCGGCGCGGGGAGGCGGAGACCAGCGCGGTGGGCACCCCCGCGTCCCGCAGCGAGGCCAGCAGGGCGAGCGCGCCGGGGCGCGGCACCGTCTCGGCGGCGACCTTGCCGGCGAAGGACTCGCCCAGCCGGGCGGCGAGTTCGGCCTCGTCGAGGGTGGTGCCGCTGACCCGGTGGAGGTGGGCGGCGGTGTGCTCGACGGCCTGGCCGAGCACCTCGGGGGCGTCCTGGTCGGTGAGCGGGTGGTGCAGTTCCTCGGCGATCTCGGCGGCGGTCTGCCACCACAGCTGCTCGGTGTCGACCAGGGTGCCGTCCATGTCGAAGAGGACGGCGGCGGGCAGGGCGGGGTCGACGGGGGCCGCGGTTGCGGGCACTACGGGTTCAGGCATGGCGGTACCTTCGGTGGTTCTCGATGTCGGAGCGGGGACGTGCAAGGCTCTCAGGCCGGGCGGCGGTCCACCAGCACGGGGCGCTCGGGCAGGGTGAGCTCGGCGCGCGAGCCGGCCGGCAGCGCGGCGGTGGCCTCGGTCGGCAGGTCGGCCTTCACCTCGGTGCCGTCGTCGAGACGGACGGTGAGCCGGGTGACGGCGCCCAGGAAGGAGGCGTTGACCACCAGCGCGGGGCCGTTCTCGGCGGGCGTCAGGCTGACGTTCTCCGGGCGGACCAGCACGTGCAGCTCGCCGTCGGCCGGGATCTCGCCGTCCACCGCGTGGCGGCGGCCGAGCACCTCGACGCCGTCCGAGGTGCGGGTGCACGGGATGCGGCTCATGGTGCCGACGAACTCGGCGACGAAGGCGGTGGCCGGCCGGCCGTACAGCTCGGACGGCGTGGCGCACTGCTCCAGCCTGCCCGCGCGCAGCACCGCGACCCGGTCGGCCATCGACAGCGCCTCCTCCTGGTCGTGGGTGACGAACAGGGTGGTGATGCCCAGCTCCTGCTGCAGGCGGCGGATCTCCTCGCGCAGCTGCAGCCGGACCTTGGCGTCCAGCGCGGACAGCGGCTCGTCGAGCAGCAGCACGCGGGGCTGCAGGGCGAGCGCGCGGGCGAGCGCGATGCGCTGCTGCTGGCCGCCGGACATCTGGTGCGGGTAGTGCTCGGCGCGGTGCGGCAGGCCGACCAGCTCCAGCAGCTCCTGGGCGCGCTTGCGGCGGTCGCCCTTGCCGGTGCCGCGCATCCGCAGCCCGAAGGCGACGTTGTCCAGCGCGGTCAGGTGCGGGAAGAGGCTGTACGACTGGAACACCATGCCCGCGTCGCGCTTGTGCGCGGGGATGGCGGTGATGTCCCGGCCGTCGACCAGGACCTCGCCGGAGTCGTGCTGCTCGAAGCCGGCCAGGATGCGCAGCGCGGTGGTCTTGCCGCAGCCGGACGGGCCGAGCAGGGCGAGCAGCTCGCCCGGGTGGACGGTGAGGTCCAGGCCGTCGAGGGCGGTGGTGGCGCCGAACGAGCGGCGCAGCGAGCGGAACTCGACGGTGGCGCTGCCGGGGGCGAGCGCGACGCCGGTGACGGGGGCGGGGGCCGTGGTCATGGCAGGGGACTCCTGGAAAGCGTGGTGGTTCAGGACCGTACGGGCGGTGCGCTCAGGAGCGCGCGGTCTTGCGGCCGCGGCCGACGGCGGACATCAACAGCAGGACGAGCCAGACGATCAACAGGCTGAGCATGGAGACCGCGACGGACATCTGGCCGTCGCTCTTGCCGTTGGAGTTGATCCACACCGAGAAGGGGGCGAAGCCGAGGATGGAGGCGGTGGTGAACTCGCCGAGCACCAGGGCGACGGTGAGCACGGCCGCGTTCAGCAGCGCGCTGCGCAGGTTCGGCAGGACGACGGTGAACACCGCGCGCAGCCAGCCGGCACCGCAGTTGCGGGCGGCCTCGACCAGGGTGACGACGTCCACGCCGCGCAGGCCGGCGTCGATCGCCCGGTAGGCGAAGGGCAGCGCCATCAGCACGTACGCGATGACCAGGACGATCGGGAAGCCCGGGTCCTGGATCGCCACGATGGTCTGGAACAGCGGGGTGTCCTGCAGGTAGTCCGGGCCCCAGCGCAGCACGCCGATGATGCCCGTGGTGAGCGCGACCACCGGGACGACCAGCGGCATCGAGCACATCACCTCGATCACCGGGCGCAGCCTGGGCGCGCCGAGCCGGGCGGCGAGCATCGCCGGGACGAGCAGGAGCAGCAGCACCGCGACGGTGACGCCGGCCAGTTCGAGGCTGAGCACCAGGCTGTCGGTGAAGCCGGGGGCGTTCAGCAGCTCGGTGTAGGCGCGGAAGGTGGTGCCGCCCTTGTTGTCGTCGACGCTGAACCACAGCGAGGCGGCCATCGGCACGGCGAAGTACACGCCGCAGAGCAGCAGGACCAGGCCGCGGCCGAAACGGATGCGATTGATCAGGCGAGCCACTTGGCACTCCGGCGCTGAAGGGGAAGGTACACGGCCATCACCAGGCAGGCGACCACGATCATGTCGAGGCCGAGGGCGAGGGCGAGGTTGCCCTGGCCGACCAGGACGTTGCCGGACAGCGCGTCGCCGATCTGCATCGAGATCAGCGGCACCGAACTGCCCACCATGGCCTCGGCGGTGGCGTACGCGGCGAAGGAGGCGCCGAACAGCAGCACGAAGCCGCCGAGCAGCGAGGGCAGCAGGACGGGCAGCGCGACGTGCCGCCAGTACTGCAGCGAGGTGGCGCCGTTGTTCTGGGCGGCCTCGCGCCACTGGACGCGCAGGCCCTCCAGGGCCGGGGTGATGGTGATGACCATCAGCGGGACCAGGAAGTAGAGGTAGACCACCGAGAGGCCGGAGAAGGTGTAGAGGTTCCAGCCGTGCGCGGTCAGGCCGAGCTTCCTGGTGACCTCGCCGGAGTTGCCGAGGGTGGCGACGAACATGAAGGCGAGCGGCACGCCGCCGAAGTTGGCGAGCACGCCGGAGGCCGACATCACCGCCTCGCGGAACATCCGGAACCGGGACGTCGCCACGGCCTGGGCCAGCGGCAGGCCGACCACGGTGGCGATCAGCGCGGTCAGCAGCGAGAGCTTCACGCTGCCCCACAGGGCGGTCCAGTAGGCGCCCTGGAGCGAGCCGGTGAGGTTGTCGGTGGTGAAGGTGCCGCCGCCGTCGGGCGCGTCCGAGGACGTGGTGAAGGCGCCGATGGCGATCGCGACGGCGGGCAGGCCGAAGCCGATCACGAAGAACAGCAGCAGGGGGAGGGCGGCGAGCCAGGCTCGGCCGCCGCCGGCCCGGCGCTTGCCGGGGCGGGGGGCCTTGGCAGTGCGGGCCGAGGACGTGGTGGGGGAGGCGGGGCCGGGGGCGCCCCCGCCGCTCTGGGCGGCGGAGGCGGAGGCCGGCACCGGGGTGGGAGCCGTGGTCATCTCAGGTCAGCCCGCGATCGCCTTGGCCCAGTTCTCGGTCACGGTCTTCTTGGCCGCGTCCGTCTGGTCCTGGGTCGGGAAGGTGGTGAAGGGCTTCTCGACCGGCGGGAGCTTGGCGGCGGCGGCCGTGTCCAGGGTGCCGGCGGTCTTCATGGCGTCGAACAGGGCCGGGGTGGCGTAGCCGCCGAGGAAGCCGTTCTGGCCCTGGGCGCTGTAGAGGTACTCCTCCCACAGGCGCGCGGCGGCCGGGTGCGGGGCGTCCTTGTTGATCGCCTGGTTGTAGTACTGGGCGTAGGAGCCGTCCGAGGGGATGGCCACCTGCCAGTCGAGGCCCTTGTCCTTGAACTTGTCGGCGTAGCCGGCGTTCAGGTACGACCAGTCGATGCTGATCGGGGTCTCGCCCTTCTCGATGGTCGCCGGGGTGACCTCGACCGGGTTGAAGTTGCCGGCCTGCTTGACCTTGCCGAAGAAGTCGATGCCGGGCTGGATGTTGTCCAGCGAACCGCCGTTGGCGAGCGCGGCCGCGTAGACGGCACCGAAGGCGGCACCGGCCTTGGTCGGGTTGCCGTTGAGGGCGACCATGCCCTTGTAGTCGGGCTTCAGCAGGTCGGCGAAGGTCTTCGGGCAGACGGACACCTTCTTGGCGTCGCAGCCGATCGACATGTAGCCGCCGTAGTCGTTGTAGTGCCGACCGTCGGCGTCCTTCATGGTGGCCGGGATCTTGTCGAAGTCGGTCACCTTGTACGGGGCCAGCAGGCCCTGCTTGGCGGCGCTCAGCGCGAAGGCGGAGCCCAGGTCGACGACGTCGGGGGCGCGGTCCTGGCCCTTGCGGGAGGTGACCGCGTTGATCTCGTCCTGGCTGGAGCCGTCCGGGTTCTCGTCCTCGATCTCGATGCCGTACTTGGCCTTGAAGTCGTCCATCAGCTTGCCGTAGTTCGCCCAGTCGCGCGGCAGCGTGATGACGTGCAGCTTGCCCTCCTTCTTGGCGGCGGCGACCAGGGCGTCCATACCGCCGAAGTCGGCGACGGAGGTGGCGGTCTTGGCGTTCTTGCCGCCCGCCGTGTCGCCGGACTTCGCGGAGGAGCCGGCGGAACCGCAGGCGGTGAGGGAGAGCGCGGCGGCGGTCAGAACGGCCGCGAAGGCGGCGGTACGGGCGCGGTGCACGGACACGGGTCAGTCTCCTGAGAAGGGGGAACTGCGAGTGGGCGTCTCGATCGGGGGATCTGGCGAGTGGCGGTCCGGAGTCGTCCGGGCTTCGGGGGCTGTTCGGAACCGTCCGAGTTGACTAGCCAACTTCGCTGACGGGGGTAAGTACGCCGGAGTCCGGTGACGGGAAGGTGAACGGACGGCCCAGAACCGGGGTCGGCTGCGGGAACGGTGGAATCCGGCCACCGGAGCGTGATCCGTTCGGTGCGATGCTTCGAAGGCGTAGCGGGATAGGGTCTGGCTGTCCGCGCCGGTACCGCTGCGCAGGACACCGCCCCAGGAGGGACATTGACTGACGTGGCAACCGAGCCCCAGCGCCCCGAGGCCGAGGGGCGCCCCGCCGCCGGGGAGCGCCCCGCCGCCGGGGAACGCCCCGTCGCGAACGAGGAGCGGGCCTCCGGCGCGCTGTACCGGAAGGTGGCCGCCGACCTGCGCGAGGCCATCACCACCGGTGCCTACGGCGAGGCCGGCCGGCTGCCCGCCGAGGGCGCACTGGCCGAGCAGTACGGCGTCTCCCGCGGCACCGTCCGCCAGGCGCTCGCGGTGCTGCGCTCCGACGGGCTGGTCACCTCCCGCCGCGGCACCCGCCGGGTGGTGCTCGGCGGCGCGCGGGTGCAGAGCTTCTCCGAACTGCTCAGCTTCACGCACTGGGCGTACTCGATGGGCGAGGAGCCCGGCGGCATCCTGGACTCGCTGGTGCGCCGCCCGGCCGACGCCGCCGAGCGCGAGCAACTGCGCCTGGAGCCGGGCGCCGAGGTGTACGTGACGGTCCGGCTGCGGACGCTGTCCGGCACACCGGTGATGGTCGAGCGCACCGTCTACCCGCCGCGGGTCGGCGAGATCGTCGCCGAGCTGCCGCCGGACGTGGTCTCGCACACCGAGGTGCTGCGCGAGCACGGCATCCTGTTCACCGACGCCGACCACACCATCGACATCGTCGCCGCCAACGCGGAGGACGCCCGGCTGCTCGGCTGCCGCCGCGGCGGCCCGCTGCTGCGCGAGCGGCGCCGGACCACCGACCCGACCGGTACCCCGGTGGAGTGGTCCCAGGACCGCTACCTGCCCGGGACGGTGGCGTTCAGCGTGCACAACTCCCTTGCCACCTCGGCGCTTTCGCGGCACGCGCGGGAGCTGGACTGAGGCTCCTCCCGCGCGTGCCGGCGCTGCCGCGGGCTGCCGCGGGCTACCGCATGAGGGTGGCGAGCAGCGGCCGGTAGTGGTCGAAGCCGGGGGTCGGAGCGCCGGCCACCTTCGCCTGCTCGTCCCAGCGCCGTACGGCCACCGCGTCGACCGCGCCGGGGAGTTCGGCGAAGGCGGCGGCCTCCGCGCCGGACATCGGGCCGCCCTGGACGGTCAGCGTGTACTCGGAGGCCGCGGAGAGCCGGTCCCGGTACCCGGGCTCGACCGCGCAGAGGTAGCGCTTGGCGGCCACGTGCAGCCGGACCGGCTCGGTGACCTCCGGGCCGAACCAGCGGGCCAGCCAGTCGGCGCCGGTGTCGCTGTGCCGGTTGTCGTTCCCCTGCATCAGGTCCCGTCCGTGCAGGGCCCCCCGGAAGTGGCCGACGTCGTGCAGCAGGGCGGCGGCGACCAGGTGGTCCGGCGCTCCGGCGGCCTCGGCGGCAGCGGCGGCCTGCAGCATGTGTTCGGCCATGGTGACCTCCTCGCCCAGGTACTCCCCGGCGCCCTCGCCGGCGAACAGCCCGGCGACCGCGTCCAGGGCGGCGGCGCGGCGGTGCAGCACGGCGAGGGTGCTCGCCAGCGAGTCCAGGTCGGCGTAGCAGCCCTGGAGGTGCCGGTGGCCGTCCTGCCGGAAGGCCGTACGGGCGTGCAGCAGACGGGTGTTGTCGAAGACCAGGCAGTCGCCGGGGCCGAGGCGGAAGGTGAGCTGCAGCTCGGGGCGCAGGGTGATCGCGGCGAAGCGGCGGTAGGCGGCGTAGAAGGCGCTCACCCGCTCGCCGCTCCCGCGCAGGGTGCCGATCGAGCGGTTGTTGAACCGCACCTCCCGGATCCGGCCGAGCGGGTCGACGTCGATCAGCGGACGGTCGGCGCGCAGCTCGGTGCGGCGGTCGCGGAAGACGAAGGGGACGGGCGTGCGGGTCAGCGTCTCGAAGTCCGCCGGCGCCTCCTCGCGGAGGACCGCCGCGGCCTTGAAGCCGTCCACCAGTCCGGAGTCCCCGCCGGTCGCCGAGTTCTCCAGGCAGTGCAGCAGCTGCAGCGTCGGCACCGGGTCACGGTACGGGTTGTCGGTGTGCGGCGCGATGGCGGCGCTGGTGAAGGCGAGGTTGTTCGGGTCCGGCTCGACCCGGACGTCGAACAGCTCCCCGTAGTTGGTGACCCGCACGTACCCGAAGCTCTCCGCCACCCGCAGCACCTGCCCCTCCACGACCGGCACCCCGCGCAGCACCGCGAACCCGCTGCGGCGGACGGCGGCGAGGACCGCGGCCTGCTCGGCGGGGTCCTCCAGGTACCCCTCCCACCCCGCCTCCGGGATCCCGCGGGCGAAGTCCGTGGCCGCCCAGAGCCGCTTGCCCTGCTCGGTGCGGCCGTCCCCCTCGTCCTCCTCCGCCAGCCAGGCGAGCGGGTAGCGGGAGCGGTGCCCGTCCGACCAGAGCACCTCCAGCCGCCCGTCGGACTCGGTGCTCGCCGCGATCGTCAGGTCCTGCGGCAGGTCGTCGATCCGGAACAGCTTCTGCCCGTTGCGCGGGTCCCGGCACTCGGCGCACGGGCAGTTGTCGCGCAGCCAGTACGGCGGCAGCTCGGTCATGGGGTCTCCTCCTTGGCGGCATCTCCGGGCAAAGTTGTATAGCCAACTTTGCCCGCCTGCTGGAGCCTGCCTGCCGACGGTGAGTTCCCGGTGCCCGGCAGGTGAACGCTGCGGGAACTGTGCGAGGGGGCGGCTTCCGCAGCCGGTTGCAGGGGGTGGTCCAGACCTGCTCGGATGTGCCGGTGAATGATCGACTCCCGAGAGCCGTCGCCCTGACGACCCTGGCCGTACTGGCGGCCTCCTGCACCGGCCACGCCGCCACCCCGGCCGCCGCGCCGTCCGCCGTTGAAACTGCGGCGGGGTGGAAGTACCGCCCGCCCCAGGAATTCGACGGTCTTCCGTCCGTTCCGGACTCCGACTTCGTGAAGCTCATCCGCAGCGGGGTCGCCAAGGGAGACCTGCCCGCCACCGCCGTGGGCAGCAGCTACATCAGCGCCGACCAGACCCGGAAGATCTCTGTCCGCGGGGTGCCGCAGCACAACACCGATCCGGCCGAGGCCCTGGACGTCCTGCTGCGGAAGGAATTCCCCAACGGAGACATGTGGACCCTCTACACGGACGCCGACCCCGGCCGGCGCGGCGGCGCGATGCGCTGCGGCTCGATCAGTGGGGACGACGGTACGGTGACCGCGATCTGCTTCTGGAGCGACGGCAGCATGGTGGGCATCTACGGCGAGTACGTTCGCGGCACGGACCTGGGCATCGACCTCGCCGCCCAGCACGTCCGCGACTTCCGCACCCTCGCCGAGGTGTCGTCCTGAGCGGGCCTCACAAGTCCAGCAGCATGACGTCGTGCTCGGCCGCCCCCTCCCACGGGATCGCCGCGCCGACCCGGCGGTAGCCCCACTCCCGGTAGGCGGCCTGTGCCGCCGTCGCCTCGGGACGGCTGTTCAGCATCACGCGGCGGTTTTCCAGTCCGGACACCAGGGCGCGGTGCAGCTCGGTGGCGACGCCCCGCCTGCGCCAGGCGGGGCGTACCGCCAGCTCGAAGAGGCCGAACGTCCGATTCCCGTCCTCGCGGCGCAGCTCCTCGGGGACGGGTCCGATGAGGGTGTCCCACCACCCGGTGCTCGCGGCCAGGGGATGCCCGTATGCCATCCCCACTGCCGGCTTGCCGTCGAACGCCACCGCCGCCCGGAACCCCCGCCGCCGTACCTGTGATCGGAAGCGACGGAACGCGCGCTCGACGTCCGGTGGGCCTTCCCCGTACGGCGGTTCCGCGAAGGCCTCGGCGAACACGGTCTTCAGCTGCTCCTCCAGGTCGGCCGTCTGCCCGCCGTCCAGGACCTCGACCGCCACCGTCACGCTGTTCTCCCCTTCTTCGGAGTCACACCGACTGCTCGAAGCCGCTCCATGAAGTCCCGTGCCGATGCCGTGTCGATGCGCTCGGCAGACATCGCGACCGCCCGCAGTCTCTCCACCAACCGGGCGGACGTCATGCCTTGCGCCGCATCGGCGCTCGCGCAGGCCTCTGCGCAGGCCTCCTCCACTTCGCCGGCTCTCATGAGCACCTCGGCCAGGCGTGCCCGGTAAAGCGCCGCGTTGCGGCTGTAGGTCGGCCCGAGCCGCCTCACCGCAGACCGCAGGAACGGGATCGCATGCACAGGGCGACCGGTCTCCACGTGCCACGCGGCAGTGGCGTAGGCGACCTCGACCTGACCGGCGAACGCCGTCCACCGTGGCGCGTCCGTGTCCTTGTCGGACCGCTCGTGCCAGGTCAGCGCCACCGAGAGCGCGCGCCGGGCGGCCGCGTGATCTCCGGCGGCAGACAGTGCCCGAGCGAGCCGCAGAGCCACGACCGATCGCACCTTGGGGCCGCCATGAGCCTGGGCCAGTTCTCCGGCGGCCACGGCCGCAGCCACCGCCTCCCAGGGCCGCCGCTGCTCAACGGCAAGCATGGACAGCTTGTCCAGCGCCCGGACCTCCAGCAGTGGATCGCCCACCAGCCGGGCAGAAGCCAGCGCCTCGGTACAGGCCGCCCGTGCTTGCGCCGGGCGGCCTGCATCGAACTCGATCCACCCGAGGTGGGAGTGCAGCGCGCCGGACAAGGCATGCAGCTCTCGTCCGACGCGTTCGAGATACGACCCGTCCGCCATGGCCCTCTCGACCCGCCGCAGGATCTGCACTGCCACCTTCTGCGCGACCTTGCCGCCCCGAGAATGGTCGAGGGTGTACAGATCGGAGACCTTCGCCTGCAGGAGCTGCACGTCCGAAGCTCCGATCCGTCGGCCGTGGGCAGCCGGCATGGCGGTGGCGCCCAGGATCGCGCCCACATCTACGACGAACTGTCGACGGTCCACATCCTCATGGTGCCCGTTCGACGGCCCACGGCGCGTCCTCTCCGGCGGAACATCGAATCCGAGCTCGACGAGCGGGATGCCCAACATGGCCTCGATCACCGCCTGTTGACCGGGATGGGGCAGCGGAGGACTCGGCGACTCCCACCGGCGGAGCTGGCGGACGCTCACTGCCGCGTTGATCGCCATGTGTTTCGCCATCTTCGAGAACGCATCGACGAAGGATTCTTGCGTGTAACCGGCGGCCTTTCGGAGGCCGGCCAGTGATCGCGCAGCCAAAGCGCTCCCCTCGCGCAGAGTCCATTACTGGTAACACTCTGACACTTCCGGCACCCCGGCAGGCGCCGCTGTCGCCAAACGTCCGGCGAAACGTCCGGTCGCTCAGAGTCCACGGCCCGGCCACAGACGGTGAACTGGAAGTGGCCCACCACTGGGCCGCCGGACCATCCGAGGGAGCGAACCGTGTCCGTCACCGTCGAAGCGCCGCCCCGGGCGGCGGCCCCGGCTACCGCCCGTCTCCACTATCGGCCGGAGTCGGCGAGCGCGGCGCGGCGACTCGTCCGGCGCAAGCTCATGGACTGGGAGTTGCACGAGCTGGCTGACGACGCCGAGTTGATCGTGTCCGAGCTGGTCGGGAACGCGGTCAGGACGGGCTGCCTCACCTTCATGACGGTCAAGATCCGCCGGGTCACGGCACACATCGTGCGGATCTCGGTGCGGGACGGCTCCCGCACGATGCCGGTCCTCCTCAAAGCGGGTGAAGACGAGGAGTGCCACCGTGGCCTCGCCCTGATTCACAAACTCACGCATGGCCAATGGGGCGTGACCCCGGACGAGTTCGGCAAGTCGGTGCACGCCGACCTTCGCGTGCCGTTCGGCTGACCGTCCCTTCCGTCCACACCGGACGGTTTCAGATTCCTCCCCGCAAGCGGGGAGGCGGCATTGATCGAATCGACAAGGAGAACACCATGAATGAGTTCATCGGCTTCGACCCGGTGTCGCACCCCGGTCTGGACTGGTCGGTGGCCCGCGACTCCCACCTGGACGACACGGTGGAGTGCGCGGCGCTCGCCGCGATGCCGAACGGCCTGATCGCGCTGGCCAACACCAACAACGCGGACGCCGTGGTCGAGCTGACCCCCGGTGAGCTGCGGAAACTCAAGGACGCGTTCGTCGCGGGCCAGTACGACCACCTGCTGGGCTGACAGCCAGGAATCCCGTGCGGCGGCCGCCCTGCCACGCAGGGCCCCCGGAGAGCCGCACCTTCCCGGCGGGCACGTACTCGTACTTCGTGGCGTACGAGAGCGGCAACCGCTGGC
>NZ_JBEORY010000071.1:0-46132 GCF_040302665.1 Kitasatospora sp. NPDC097691
CGGTGCAATGCGCCCGGGGCGGGCACGGCACACGGGTACGGCCGCCCACTGGCACGGCTCGATGCCGGGCGCCTGCGGTGCTGCGGGCCCGCTCCGGTGGGAGCGGGCCGTCCACCGGCCCCGAGACCGCGTCGTGCGCGGCTGAGTCCGCTGCCGTGCCCCCGAGTAGGACGGCTGCGATGACGGCAGGGGGTGCGACCCCGCCGACGGCGGGGCGTGACCGCCTCCGGTCGGGGTCAGCTTTCGGCGAGGATGTGGGACAGCTCCCGGTCGAGGTCGAAGTGACGGTGTTCGGTGCCGGGCGGCACCGCGGCGTCGGTCCGCTTGAGGAACGACTCAAGCGCCCGGGCCGGGGCCTCCAGCAGGGCTTCTCCTTCCGGAGAGCTCAGCGCGATGCAGACCACCCCTTGCCCGTGACTGCGCGACGGCCACACCCGGACGTCGCCGGTACCGGTGGGTCGGTGCAGCCCCTCCGCGAGGAGATCTCGGGCGAACACCCACTCCACGGTCTCGTCGGCGCCCGTGTGGAACGTGGCGTGCACGGCGTAGGGGTCGGCGGTGTCGTAGCGCAGGCCCGCGGGGACGGGCAGTGAGGACTCGCTGGACACGATGAGGCGCAGGTGCAGCTCGCAGCTGACCGTGGTGTTCATAAGCGCCATGGCCTTTCGCTCAGTGTGCGCTCGGGGAATCGCACGTCGGCGAACGGACCATCCCACCCCCAAGACCGATGTAAACCCCTCTGTCCCGATTCAGGCGCGAGTCGTACCCCTGACGGCGCATTGCGGAATCGTCGCGCAGCGGCCCGGTCGGGCATTACCGAGGCACTTCTTGGTTAGTTTCCTGGCATGACTGTGCGAAACGACAAGACGGCCGGGAACACGAGAACGGGTGAAGCGGTCACGCCGGATGACGGACCCGTCGGCGGCGGCCGGGCGGTCGGCTCCCGGGCCCCGGCCTTCGTGCGCCGCTCCCGCGCGCTGCACCGGGCCTGGCAGGTGGTGATCTTCCTGGCCGGCCTCGCCGTGGTCGGGCTCGGCGTGGTGCTGCTGCCGCTGCCCGGGCCCGGCTGGGTGGTGATCTTCCTGGGCATGGGGATCTGGGCCACCGAGTTCGTCTGGGCCCAGCTGGCTCTGGGCTGGACCCGCCGCAAGGTCGCCGAGGCGGCCCACCGGGCGATGGATCCGAGGGTGCGCCGCCGCAACCTGACGATCACCGCCATCGGGCTGGCCGTCGTCGTCGGGGCGGGCGGCTGGTACCTCGCCCGCTACGGCCTGGTGGCCCCCTGGCAACTGGACGAGAGCTGAGCCGTCCGGGTCCGGGGCCGCGGGCAGGGAGGGTGT
Source organism: Kitasatospora sp. NPDC097691 (assembly GCF_040302665.1). Lineage (NCBI taxonomy): Bacteria > Bacillati > Actinomycetota > Actinomycetes > Kitasatosporales > Streptomycetaceae > Kitasatospora > Kitasatospora sp. NPDC097691. The sequence goes on from NZ_JBEORY010000071.1 coordinate 1,341, forward strand.
TCGGACCACCCTCCGGGATGCGGTAATGTTTTCCCTGCACCCGGGCGATTAGCTCAGCGGGAGAGCACTTCGTTCACACCGAAGGGGTCACTGGTTCGATCCCAGTATCGCCCACCGGAATGCATTGTGATATGTGAGGCCCAGCCGATTATCGGCTGGGCCTCACATGTTTTTCCGGAATCCCTCCGAGGAGTCCGGTAATCGACTGAGGCACAGTCACCTTCCGCGCGGAGCGCGAGTTCTGCGGATGCGTCGGCGCACCCCGGAAGGACGAGTTGTACGACGACCCCCGAATGGTGCTACAGTTCTTCTCGTTGCCCGGGCGATTAGCTCAGCGGGAGAGCACTTCGTTCACACCGAAGGGGTCACTGGTTCGATCCCAGTATCGCCCACCGGACAGCACGCAGGCCCTGACCAGGGAACCGGTCAGGGCCTGCGGCGCGTTCCGGGCCCGATGCGCCGGGGCCGCCCGCTACGCCGCCGCCTCGCAGCCGTGCTCCGGCTCCGACCGCCGCCCGCAGCCGCACCGGGCCGGCCGCAACGGCCAGGACAGGTCCACCCGCTCCGCCACCCCCGAGCGGTCGAACCAGCCCTGCAGCCCGCGCGCCTGCGCCGCGTGCCAGACCGCCTGCCGCAGGTGCAGTTCCGCCACCGTCAGCCCGCCGACCGCCGCCGGGTAGCGGGCGCCTATGCACCGGGTCAACGTCAGCGCCGCCGTCGCGTCCGCGGCCGCGTCGTGCGCCCCGGCCAGCTCCACGCCGTAGTGCGCGCACAGGTCGGTCAGCGTCCGGCGGCCCTTGCGGTAGCGGTCCACGTGCTTGTCCAGCACCCGGGGATCCAGCACCAGCAGCCCGGCCGCCGCCAGGCCGCCGACCAGCGTCAGCCCGTGATGGCGGCGCAACTCGCGGTCCAGCAGCGTCAGGTCGTACGGCGCGTTCATCACGACCACCGGGTGCCCGGCCCGGGCCTCGGCCGCCAGCGCGCGGGTGACCTCCGCCACCACCGCGCCGGCCGGCCGGCCGTGCAGCCGGACGTGCTCGTCGGTGATGCCGTGCACCGCGCGGGCGCCGTCCGGGATCGGGACGCCCGGGTCGGCGAGCCACGTGGTAGTCCGCACCGGTGCGCCCGGGGCGAGTTGGACCACCAGGGCGGCCGAGACGATCCGATCGTTCTCCACGTCCACGCCGGTGGTCTCGGTGTCGAAGGAAGCGAGTGGGCCGGTGTACCAGTGCTGCTGCATGACTGCCCCTCAGGCGTGCGTTCCGCGCCCGGTTGATACCCGGTTCTGACGGACCTTCAACCCGTTTGGCCCAGGCCGGACCGGGGATCCTGCCCATGACTGTCCCGTTCGGATCGACCGGCCCGCTCGAACGCCGGACGGGCCCGCAGCCGGGGGAGGCCACGGGGCGATGGCACTGACACAGCCGCAGCCCGAGGAGGCGGCGGCCGTCCTGCGGGGGAACCTCGCGGTCACCGCGTGCATGGAGACGCTGCAGGTCGGCTACCTGCACGCGGTCGCCGCCGCGGCCGGCTGCTCGCTCTCCCAGCCGTTCCCGGACAACGGCATCGACTGGCAGGTCAACCACGGCTCCCGGGCGCACCAGGTGGACGACGAGGTCACCATCAAGATCCAGCTCAAGGCCACCCAGCAGATCGCGCCCGACCCGGCCGGGCGCTTCTTCAGCTTCACCCTGGACAACGACCACCTGCGCAAGCTCGCCCGGCCCCGGGTCGCCGTGCCCCGGATCCTGGTCGTGATGCTGCTGCCGAGCCGGGTCGACCACTGGCTGCGGGCCCGCCCGGACGCCCTGGAGCTGCGGCACTGCTGCTACTGGGTCAACCTGGCCGGCCACCCCGTCACCGGACAGCGGCGCACCAACGTCCGGGTGCCCACCGACAAGGTCTTCGACGACCGCGCGCTCTGCGACATCATGGCCCGGGTCGGCGCGGGCGGCAGCCCGTGAGCGCCCGGCCCCGGCAGCGAGGAGCCGACCCCATGACACCGCCGCACGGACCGGGCGAGCCGCCCCAGCCCCTGCCCGACCCGGCTACCGTCGACCCCGCGGTGCTGACCACCCTGCTCGCCCGGCACGGCTGGATCCGCCGCGGCGGCCCGGCCACCCGCTACGGCCGCTGGACCCCGCCCGACGGCGAGCCCGGCACCAGCCTCCTCGTCCCGGCCGCGGACGGCTTCGACGACGCCGTCGAACTCCTCACCGACGCCGTCACCGCACTCTCCCGCTCCCGCACCCCCTCGGCCCGCTCGATCCTGCTCGCCCTCGCCGTCCCCGGCGACGAACTGCGCTGGCGCCGCGAACGGCCCGGCGCCGCCGAGGCCACCCCCTGGGACGACGCCGAGCGGCTCCGCCGGGCCGCACGCGGGATGCTCGCCGCCGGGGCCAAGGCCGCCCGCGCCAGGGCCGCCTACTTCGGCGCCCGGCTGGACGGCCCCGCCGGGGACTTCCTGGACCGCGTCCTGGTGGTCGAACACGGCGCCGCCCTCACCGCGTACACCCCCGCCCCCGAGGGCCGCGCCGCCGTGACCACCCTCGTGCGCGCCCTGGAGGCGCTGCGCGACGCCGTCGACTACCGCCGGGTCAGCGGCGGGCCCGAGGCCTTCGAGAACGCCGTCCAGGCCGGGGTCAGCCGGGAGCTCGTCCAGTCCGTAGGGGACCTCGTCCGCGGTGCGACGGCGGCCCGGCTCACCGTCGCGTGGTCGCCCGCCGCCGGAACGCCGGGTGGCTTCGGTGACCGCCGGATCGTGCTCGACTTCTCACCGGGCGACCTGCCCGCCCTGACCGAGGCCGCCGACCTGCTGGAGCGGATCGAGCCCGCCGTCGCCGTCACCGTCGTCGGCGTCGTCACCCGGCTCAAGCGCGCCGACCCGGCCGGCCCCGGCTCGGTACGGCTGCGCATCCTGGCCGGCGCCGAGGTCCGCGAACTCAAGCTCCGGCTGCCCGACCCCGACTACCGGCTCGCCGCCGAGGCCCACCTCGCGGGCCTGCCCGTCCGGGTCTCCGGCCGGCTGGAGCGGCACGGCGGCTTCCGCCGACTGACCCGCCCACACGGACTGGAACCGTGCGGCTGGGAGGAAGGGGACCGCGAGCGGCTGCTGAAGTCCCTCGGGGAGAAGGCGGACGGAGGGGGCGAGGGGGCGTAGGTGGACGGCGGGGGCGACGCTCTCGGTACCATCGTCACGCGCAGCGCTGTGTTGCGTCCTCTGAAATCCAGTACGTCAGGAGAGACCGGTGACGGACGTCCGGGTAATCATCAGCCGCGAACCCGATCGGGAAGAGCGCGTGGTGACCACGGGCACCACGGCCGCCGAGCTCTTCGCCGACGACCGCTCGATCATCGCCGCCCGCGTCGGCGGCCTGCTCAAGGACCTCGCCTACGCCGTCCAGGACGGCGACGAGGTCGAGCCGGTCGAGATCGGCAGCAAGGACGGCCTCGACATCCTGCGCCACTCCACCGCGCACGTGATGGCCCAGGCCGTGCAGCAGCTCTACCCCGAGGCCAAGCTCGGCATCGGCCCGCCGGTCAAGGACGGCTTCTACTACGACTTCGACGTCGAGAAGCCCTTCCACCCCGATGACCTCAAGGCCATCGAGAAGAAGATGCAGGAGATCATCAAGCGCGGGCAGAAGTTCTCCCGCCGCGTGGTCACCGACGAGTCGGCCCGCGAGGAGCTTTCCGCCGAGCCGTACAAGCTGGAGCTGATCGGCCTCAAGGGCTCCGCCGCCACCGCCGGCGAGGGCGCCGACGTCGAGGTCGGCGCCGGCGAACTCACCATCTACGACAACCTGGACGCCAAGACCGGCGAGCAGTGCTGGGGCGACCTCTGCCGCGGCCCGCACCTGCCCAGCACCCGGCACATCCCGGCGTTCAAGCTGATGCGCAACGCGGCCGCCTACTGGCGCGGCAGCGAGAAGAACCCGATGCTCCAGCGCATCTACGGCACCGCCTGGCCGACCAAGGACGAGCTCAAGGCCCACCTCGACTTCCTGGTCGAGGCCGAGAAGCGCGACCACCGCAAGCTCGGCAACGAGCTCGACCTCTTCTCCATCCCCGAGGAGATCGGCTCCGGCCTCGCCGTCTTCCACCCCAAGGGCGGCATCATCCGCCGCGCGATGGAGGACTACTCGCGCAAGCGGCACGAGGAAGAGGGCTACGAGTTCGTCTACACCCCGCACGCCACCAAGGGGAAGCTCTTCGAGAAGAGCGGCCACCTCGACTGGTACGCGGACGGTATGTACCCGCCCATGCAGCTCGACGAGGGCGTGGACTACTACCTCAAGCCGATGAACTGCCCGATGCACAACCTGATCTTCGACGCGCGCGGCCGCTCGTACCGTGAACTGCCGCTGCGCCTCTTCGAGTTCGGGACGGTGTACCGCTACGAGAAGTCCGGCGTGGTCCACGGCCTGACCCGGGCCCGCGGCTTCACGCAGGACGACGCGCACATCTACTGCACCCGCGAGCAGATGGCGGAGGAGCTCGACTCCACGCTGACCTTCGTGCTCAACCTGCTCCGCGACTACGGTCTGACCGACTTCTACCTGGAGCTGTCGACCAAGGACCCGGTGAAGTACGTCGGCAGCGACGAGACCTGGGAGGAGGCCACCCGCGTCCTGGCGAGCGTGGCCGAGAAGCAGGGCCTCCCGCTGGTGCCGGACCCGGGCGGCGCGGCCTTCTACGGCCCGAAGATCTCGGTGCAGGCGAAGGACGCCATCGGCCGCACCTGGCAGATGTCGACCATCCAGCTGGACTTCAACCTGCCCGAGCGCTTCGACCTGGAGTACACCGCGGCGGACGGCTCGCGCCAGCGGCCGGTCATGATCCACCGTGCGCTGTTCGGCTCGATCGAGCGGTTCTTCGCGGTGCTGCTGGAGCACTACGCCGGCGCCATGCCGCCGTGGCTGGCCCCGGTCACCGTGACCGGCATCCCGATCACCGACGAGCACGTGCCGTACCTGCTGGACGTCGCGGCCGAGCTGAAGAAGCACGGGATCCGGGTCGAGGTGGACACCTCGGACGACCGCATGCAGAAGAAGATCAGGAACGCCCAGAAGACCAAGGTTCCGTTCATGCTGATCGCCGGCAACGACGACGTCGAGGCGGGCGCGGTCTCCTTCCGCTACCGCAACGGCGAGCAGAAGAACGGCGTCCCGGTCGCGGACGCCGTGGCCGAGATCGTGGACGCGGTGAAGAACCGCATCCAGGTGTGACCCGGTAGCACGACCGTCACGCGCGGGGCAGGCTCTCGATGAGTCTGCCCCGCGCGGCTTTGCATCCACCGTCGGGCGAATATGCTGATCAGCATGACGACTGAGCCGGAACTGCAGCGGGGCGTCGGGGAGCCGGACGGCTTCCGCCGCCTGTGGACCCCCCATCGGATGGCGTACATCCAGGGTGAGAACAAGCCCACCGGCCCGGCTCCGGACGACGGTTGTCCGTTCTGCTCGATCCCGTCGCTGAGCGACGAGGACGGGCTGGTCATCGCGCGGGGCAGCGCCGTGTTCGCGGTGCTGAACCTGTACCCGTACAACGGCGGGCACCTGATGGTGGTCCCGTACCGGCACGTGGCCGACTACACCGACCTGGACGAGGCGGAGACGGCCGAGCTGGCGGACTTCACCAAGAAGGCGATGACCGCGCTGCGGGCGGCGTCCGGGGCGCACGGGTTCAACATCGGGATGAACCAGGGCACGGCGGCCGGTGCCGGGATCGCGGCGCACCTGCACCAGCACGTGGTGCCGCGCTGGGGCGGGGACACCAACTTCATGCCGGTGGTCGGCCACACCAAGGTGCTGCCGCAGCTGCTGGCGGACACCCGCAAGATGCTGGCCGAGGTCTGGCCGCAGGGCTGATCCGGAGAGCGCGGAAGGGGCCCGTCACCGAGGGGATCGGTGGCGGGCCCCTTCGCCGTTCCGGCGTCCGCGGCGGGCGCCGGGCTCAGCCGGCGTTGAAGGTGTCGACGTCGTACGGCCGGGGGCTCTGCGCCTCGGCCTTGATGATCGAGGTGCGGGTCTTGAAGAAGCGGTCGGCGTCGAGGTCGTGCTCCTCCAGGAACTCCAGCGTGGCGGTGTGGACCGCGTTGAGCACCGGGACGGAGGCGTTCATGGCGTTGTCGACCATGGAACGGTTGTCCCAGGCGCGGCCGACCCAGACGTGCCGCAGGCCGAACGGTTCGGGCAGGCCGAGTCCGCCGCCGAGCCAGCCGAGCAGGCCGGGCATCCGGTAGAAGGGGGCGCGGACGGCCTGGCGGACGACCTCGTCGTTGTCGATCAGGGGGAGCTTGACGGTGCGGTCCTCCCAGAACTTCACCGTCTTGGAGACCGTCTTCTCCTTGTCCTTGGGCTTGTCGAAGAAGACGCCCTTGACCGGGCCGAGCGCGTAGCCGGCCACCGAGATGGTCAGCACGTTGGCGAGCAGGGTCACCGTGATGGTGAAGGTCAGGACGAGCTTGCCGTCGTGGGTGATGAACTGGGTGGCGAGGTAGTGCCGGGGGCCACCGGAGAACGTCTGTTTGTCGGCGATGCTCTGCACGGCGAAGTCGCGCATCCGGTCGCCGTCCATGTCGGCGTTGCCGGGGCGGCTGATCTCGTCGGCGCCCTCGCCGATGTCGAAGACCACCCACTGCTTGATGGTGACGTTGGGCATGCCGCTGTTGGCGACGTGGCTGATGCCGAGGCCCTTGAGGTGGGTGGAGATCCGGCGGACCAGGTCCCAGGGGTGGAAGGCGCGGAAGTCGACGTGGCCCTCGGCGGGGTGGAGCGTGTCGGCGAGCCGCCACTCGCCCCAGCGGCGGCCGGCGCCGAGGATGCCCTTGGGGCCGGCGTAGTGGTGGACGTTGGTCTCCTGCTCGCCGTCCAGCCGGCCGAGCTTGTCGCGCAGGTCGACGGCCTTCTTGTCGAGGTCGTCGCGCGGGACGGCCTTGGCGACGGTGGCGGCGACGGCGGAGCCCTCGACCAGGGACTGCCAGCGGGCGCGCAGGTCCTTGGCGGAGCGCTCGACGATCCGGCGGGCGAGGTACCAGCCGACGACCGGGGCCAGCATCGTGACGCGCAGGTAGATGCCGAGGACGCCGCCGGCCGGCGGGCGCAGCACGAGGAAGACGGCGAGGGCGGCGGCCAGCGCGAGGGTGATGCCGCCGTAGACGCCGGCGTTCTTCGGGTTGTCCCGTTTGAGCCAGGCGCGCACCTGGAAGGCGGCGAGCCAGAGCAGCGTGCCGGGGAGGAAGAGTCCGCCGGTGACCAGGGTGACGGTGGTGAGGTGCCGGTCGCGGGTGTTGCGCAGTTCCTCGGCGGCCAGGCAGTGTTCGACGACCTGGCGGGTGTCGACGCCGAAGGCCGGGACGATGGGCTTGCGGTCGCCGCCGAGGGCGCGGGAGACCAGTGCCTTGCTGAAGGCCTCCCCGAGGTTGGGGCGGAAGAGGGCGAAGCGGCCCTTCTTCTCCTTGGCCTCGGTGACGGCCGTGACGAAGCCGCCGATCTCGCCGTCGCGGTAGGCGGCCGAGGAGAGCGCCTGGGTGACGGCGGTCTGCGGGCCGGCGTCGGTCCGGGGTATCTGCGCACCCGGGGTCATGTCGAGTGTGGTCACGGTGGCGTCCCCTCCTCCCCTTGTCAGCGGCAGGTTACCGTGCCGCGGCCCCCGGGCGCCGATGATCGTCTGAAGTACCGTCACGATCGAGCCGTACCGGGGCTGAGAGGCATGATGCCCAGGTTCGGGTGGGTCGATACCCGCCGGAGCGGTCCGGTGTGGGGAGGAGGAGGATGGTGGTGGAGCCGATGGAAGGGGAGTCGTTGTGAAGGATCCGGTGCTGGTCTTCGACGGGGACTGCGCGTTCTGTTCGTCGTGCCTGCGGTGGGCGGAGCGGTACTTGCGGCAGACGTTGGCCTCGGGGGGCTGGGAGGCGGTGGCGTTCCAGTTCGCGGACCTGGCGGCGCTGGACGCGCTCGCGGGCGGCCGGGGTGAGGTGTCGGCCGAGCGGGCGGAGCGCGAGGTGCTGTGGGTGACGCCGACCGGGCGGGTGTACGGGGGCGCACAGGCGGTCGCGCGGCTGTTGATGCGCTCCGGCGGGGTGTGGGCGTACCTGGGCGCGGTGTTGACGGCGGCGCCGGTGCGGCCGGTGGCGGGTGTGGTGTACCGGTGGGTGGCGAAGAACCGGCACCGGATGCCGGGGGGTACGGCGGCGTGTGCGCTGCCGAACCGCGGGGCCGTCCGGTCGTGAGTCCGCGTGGCCGTAAGCCCGCCGGGCCGTAAGTCGGCGCGGTGGTGCGGCCGTTCGGCCGGTGCGCCGGTCGGTGGTCAGTCCGTGTAGCGCTCGGCCAGGGCGGTGGGCATGGGTTCGTGGCGCAGGTAGGCGCGGGAGAACTCGGCGGTGCCGTGGGTGAGTGAGCGCAGGTCGACGGGGTAGCGGACGAGCTCGAGCTCGGGGACCTCGGCGCGCAGCAGGGTGAGGCCGGTGCCGCCGGTCTCGGTGCCGAGGACGCGGCCGCGGCGGGCGGAGAGGTCGCCGAGGACGGCGCCGAGGTAGTCGTCGGGCAGCAGGATGCTGACGGCGGCGACGGGTTCGAGCAGGCGGATGACGGCGTGCTCGGCGGCGTCGCGCAGGGCGAGGGCGGCGGCGTTCTGGAAGGACGCGTCGGAGGAGTCGACCGAGTGGGCCTTGCCGTCGGTGAGGGTGACCCGGACGTCGACGAGCGGGTACCCGGTGGAGACGCCCTTGGCGAGTTGGGCGCGGATGCCCTTCTCGACGGAGGGGATGAAGTGCTTGGGGACGGCGCCGCCGACGACGTGTTCCTGGAACTCGAAGCCGGATCCGGCCGGGAGGGGTTCGACTTCGAGGTCGCAGATGGCGTACTGGCCGTGGCCGCCGGACTGCTTGACCAGGCGGCCGTGGCCGGCGGCGGCGGTGCCGAAGGTCTCGCGGAGGGCGACCTTGGGGGCGACGGTGTCGACGTGGACGCCGTGGCGGGTCCGCAGGCGGTCGAGGACGACTTCGGCGTGGGCTTCCCCGGTGCACCAGAGGACGAGCTGGTGGGTGTCGGGGTTCTGTTCGAGGCGTAGGGCCGAGTCCTCGGCGGTGAGGCGGGTGAGGGCCTGGGAGAGCTTGTCGTCGTCGGCCTTGCTGTGGGCTTCGACGGCGATCGGCAGGAGGGGCTCGGGGAGGAGCCAGCCGTCGAGCTCGACCGGGTGGCCGGGGTCGTGGACGGTGTCGCCGGCGCGGGCGGTGGTGAGTTTGGCGGCGCAGACGAGGTCTCCGGCGACGGCGTGCGGGACGGGGCGCTGGAGTTTGCCGAACGGGCTGGTGAGGGCGGTGACGCGTTCGTCGCCGTTCTGGTCGGCGGTGTGGGCCGGGCCGACGAGGTGGATCTTGGTGTCGGGGCGCAGGGTGCCGGCGTACAGGCGCAGCAGGCTGATCCGGCCGACGTAGGCGTCGCCGGTGACGCGGACGACCTGGGCGGCGAGCGGGGCGTCGGGGTCGCAGTCCGGGCCGGGGCGGGTGCGTTCGGTGGGGTCGGGGAAGGTGTGGGCGATCAGGTCGAGGAGTTCGGCGGCACCGAGACCGTTGTCGCTGGTGGGGACGGCGGGGTGGAGGGTGCAGTCGAGGACCTCGCGGCGGAGCCCGGCTTCGAGGGAGTCGGTGTCGAGGGTGTCCCCGGAGAGGTAGCGCTCCATGAGGGTGTCGTCCTGGCCGGAGATGGCCTCGACGAGGCTTTCGTGGGCGGGGCCGGTGTCGGGGAGCGGGGTGGCGTCGCCGTAGGTGTCGCCGGTGAGGAGGTCGACGCTGCCGTCGGGCTTGCCGTCGTGGAGGACGGGGAGGAAGAGCGGGCGCAGGGTGTCCGGGCCCAGTCCGAAGGCGTCGTGGCAGGCGGTGAGGATCTCGTCGAAGCCGGTGCGGGCGAGGTCGAGTTTGGCGACGGCGATGGCCCGGGGGATGCCCTCGGCGGCGCACTCGCGCCAGAGCGCGCGGGTGGGTGCGGTGACGGGGTCGGTGGCGGAGACGACGAAGACGGCGGCGTCGGCGGCGTGCAGCGAGGCGCGCAGGTCGGCGGCGAAGTCGGGGTGGCCGGGCGGGTCGATCAGGTTGATCTTGACGCCCTTCCACTCGAGGGGCAGCAGGGAGAGCTGTACGGAGCGTTGCTGCTGGTGCTCGATGTCCTCGTGGTCGGAGACGGTGGTGCCGTCGGTGACGCGGCCGACGCGGCCGGTGGCGCCGGCGGCGTGGGCGAGGGATTCGGCGAGGGTGGTCTTGCCCACACCGCTGGAGCCGATCAGGACGACGTTGCGCAGGTCCCGGGGGCCGGTGACGGCGGGTGCCTGGCCGGCTCGTGCCGTGCTGCGGTCGGGCATCGGGGTCTCCTCCCGTGGCGCCGAGGCTGTCCATCGCAGTCTAGGACCGGGTGTCGCGGCAGCGCGTGTCGTACGGCCGCTCGGTGACCGTGCGTGTGCGTGCCGTGGCGGGCGCGTCGTGCGGCGGTGCGTGCGGTGGAGCGTGTCTCCGGCGTGGCTACGATGGGTGGGCCGGACGGGCTGATCCGTCGGGCCGTCTGCCGTGTCGTGTTGCGCCAGGCGGGTATCTGGGAGATCGGGGCGGCTGGGAAGGCCATGCTCAACAAATACGCGCGTGCCTTCTTCACACGTGTTCTGACCCCGTTCGCCGCGTTCCTGATCCGGCTGGGCGTGAGCCCGGACACGGTGACGCTGGTCGGTACCGCCGGTTCGGTGACCGGGGCGCTGGTGTTCTTCCCGCGTGGGGAGTTCTTCTGGGGCACCATCACGATCACGCTGTTCATCTTCTCTGACCTGGTGGACGGCAACATGGCCCGTCAGCTGGGTCGGAGCACGAAGTGGGGGGCGTTCCTGGACTCCACGCTGGACCGGGTCGCGGACGCGGCGATCTTCGGCGGCCTGGCGATGTGGTACGCGGGCAAGGGTGACAACAACCTGCTGTGCGCGGTGGCGATCTTCTGCCTGGCGAGCGGCCTGGTGGTGTCGTACACGAAGGCCCGGGCGGAGAGCCAGGGCCTGCCGTGTGACGTGTCGGGGCTGGTGGAGCGGGCCGAGCGGCTGGTGGCCAGCCTGGTGGCGGCCGGGATCGCGGGCCTGCACGAGTTCGGTGTGCCGTACGTGGAGTGGCTGCTGCCGGTGGCGCTGTGGCTGGTGGCGGCGGGAAGTCTGGTGACGGTGTTCCAGCGGATGCTGACCGTGCGCCGGGAGGCGTTCGAGGCCGACCGAGCGGCGGCCGGGAGCTGATGGGGGGCGTCCTGCGGTGACGGACCGACTGGTGTACTGGGCGTACGCGCTGGGCTGGGGGCTGCTGAAGCACCTGCCGGAGCCGGTGGCTCGCGGCCTGTTCGAGCGGCTGGCGGACTACGCGTGGCGCAAGCGCGGCAAGCGGGTGCTGCAGTTGGAGGCGAACCTGCGCCGGGTCCGTCCGGAGCTGGACGAGGCCGCGCTGCGGTCGCTGTCGCGGGCCGGGATGCGCTCGTACCTGCGGTACTGGATGGAGTCGTTCCGGCTGCCGGTGTGGAGCCGGGAGCGGGTGGCCCGGGACGTGCAGGTGGAGGGCTTCGAGCACCTGCGGGCGGCGATGGAGTCCGGTCGGGGCGCGGTGATAACGCTGCCGCACATGGGCAACTGGGACCTGGCGGGCACCTGGGTGGCGCAGCAGGGCTACCCGTTCACGACGGTCGCGGAGCGGTTGAAGCCGGAGCGGCTGTTCGATCGGTTCGTGGCGTTCCGGGAGGGCCAGGGCATGGAGGTCCTGGCGTTGACCGGCGGTTCGGTGAACGTGATCGGCACGCTGGCGCGGCGGCTGCGCGAGGGCCGGCTGGTGTGCCTGGTGGGGGACCGGGACCTCTCGGAGGCGGGCATCGAGGTGTCGTTCTTCGGTGAGGCGACCCGGATGCCGGCCGGTCCGGCGGCGCTGTGCCAGCGGACCGGGGCGGCGCTGCTGCCCGTGACGCTCTGGTACGACGGTCCGGTGCTGCGGGCGCTGATCCACCCCGAGGTGACGGTGCCCGAGGGGGACGACCGCAAGGAGCGGACGCGGCTGATGACCCAGGCGATGGCGGACGTGTGGGAGCGAGGCGTCCGCGAGTACCCGCAGGACTGGCACATGTTGCAGAGGTTCTGGCTGGCCGACCTGCCGGTCCGTGAGACGGTGAAGGAGTCCTCCGCGGTGCGCGCGGAGGCGGCCCCCGAGCCCGCGGCCGAGGCCTCCGGGTCCTGAGCCCGGCCCGTACGACTGTCCGAAGGAGCTTGAGGAACCCGTGAAGATCGGCATCGTCTGCCCGTACGACTGGGACGTCCCCGGTGGGGTGCAGTTCCACATCCGGGACCTGGCCGAGCACCTGATCGGTCTGGGGCACGAGGTCTCGGTGCTGGCGCCGGCCGAGGACGACGAGGCGCTGCCGCCGTACGTGGTCTCGGCCGGGCGGGCGGTGGCGGTGCCGTACAACGGGTCGGTGGCGCGGCTGAGCTTCGGCATCCTGTCGGCGGCGCGGGTGCGGCGGTGGCTGCACGACGGCCGCTTCGACATCCTGCACGTGCACGAGCCGGCCTCGCCGAGCCTGTCGATGCTGGCGGCCTGGTCGGCGACCGGGCCGATGGTGGGGACCTTCCACACGTCGAACCCGCGGTCGCGGGCGATGATCGCGGCCTCGCCGATCCTGCAGCCGGGCCTGGAGAAGATGCGGGCCCGGATCGCGGTGTCGGAGTACGCCCGGCGGACCCTGGTGGAGCACCTGGGCGGGGACGCGGTGGTGATCCCGAACGGGGTGGACGTGAACTTCTTCGCGGACGCCGAGCCGGACGAGCGCTGGATGGGCCACGCGGCGAAGGGGGAGCCGGGCACGATCGGCTTCATCGGCCGGATCAACGAGCCGCGCAAGGGCCTTCCGACGCTGCTGGCGGCGCTGCCGCGGATCCTGGCGGAGCGGCCGGGGGTGCGGCTGCTGGTGGCGGGCAAGGGCGACGAGGAGGAGGCCGTCGCGGGCCTGGCGCCGGAGGTGCGCCGGCAGGTGGAGTTCCTCGGCATGGTGAGCGACGCGGAGAAGGCCCGGCTGCTGCGCAGCGTGGACCTGTACGTGGCGCCGAACACCGGTGGCGAGAGCTTCGGGATCATCCTGGTCGAGGCGATGTCGGCGGGTGCGCCGGTGCTGGCGAGCGACCTGGACGCGTTCAAGCAGGTGCTGGACGGCGGGGACGCCGGCGAGCTGTTCCCGGTGGAGGACGCGGAGGCGCTGGCCCGTACGGCGCTGCGCCTTCTGGGGGACCCGGCGCGGCTGGAGGAGCTGCGCAAGGCCGCCTCGCGGCACGTGCGGCGGTTCGACTGGTCGACCGTGGGCGCGGACATCCTGGCGGTGTACGAGACGGTGACGGCGGGGGCGGCGGCGGTGGTCGAGGAGGACGTGCGCAGCGGTCGGCGCGGCCGGTTCGGGCTGGCCAGGGACTGATCGGGGCCTGACCGGGAGCCGGTCGGGGGCTGTGGCGGGGCCGTGGGTCGGCCCGGCTGTGGGTGGGGTTAGGGTCGGGCGACCGTACCGCTTCACCGCATGGGGGAACCGATGCCGCAGATTTCCGTCGACTACTCGGCCGGCCTGGCCGGCACCTTCGACCGCCGTGGGCTGGGCCTGGCGATCAACCGGCTGGCGGAGCAGACGATCGACGCCAAGCCGGAGTCCTGCAAGACGGTGTTCCGGCAGAGCGAGGAGCTGGTGGTCGGTACCAGCGGGGTGATGGGGGACGTCCAGGTGTTCGTGGAGTTCCAGATCTTCCCGGGGCGGACGCCGGAGGCGAAGGCGGCGCTGAGCGAGGGCGTGTTGGAGCTGGTGGCCCGGTTCGTGCGGCCGCGGCCCGGGACCCGGTTGTTCACCGCGGTGAACATCGCCGACATCGACCGGGAGAGCTACCGGAACGCGGTCGCGGCCGGCTGACACCGGTCGGACCGGCCGGTGACACCCGGTAACGTAGCGGCCCGTGACTACCTGGATCTGGGCCGGCGTGGCCGTGGTGCTCTTCGGCATGTACCTGAGTTGGACGGCCGGCCGCTTGGACCGGCTGCACGCTCGGATCGACGCCGCGCGGGCGGCGCTGGACGCGCAGCTGGTCCGCCGGGCCTCGGTGGCGATGGAGCTGGCGACGTCCTCGCTGCTGGATCCGGCGGCCTCGCTGCTGCTGCTGGACGCGGCGCACGCGGCCCGGCAGGCCGACGACGAGCAGCGCGAGGTGGCGGAGAGTCAGTTGAGCCTGGCGCTGCGGGCGGTGTTGGAGGAGCCGGAGCAGGTGGCGGCGCTGGAGGCCGAGCCGGGTGGCGAGGACGCGGTTCGTGATCTGACGGCCGCGGTGCGCCGGGTGCCGATGGCCCGTCGGTTCCACAACGACGCGGTGCGGGCGGCGCGTGCGGTGCGTGAGCACCGGTTGGTGCGCTACTTCCGGCTGGCGGGCAAGGCGCCGTTCCCGATGGCCTTCGAAATGGACGACGCTCCGCCGCCCGCCCTTACGCCCGAAGGGGCTCCTGCTTAGGGTGTCTTCGGATACGGCCCGATTGTCGTATCCCGTCGTCCCGGCTGGACTCGGTGGCACATGGAGGCGTCACCCGGTCCGCCTACCATAGGGCGATAGCACTGGTTCATCTTCGAGTGAGGTCTCACGTGTCCACCACCCCCACCACCGCAGACCAGCCGCAGATCGGCACCGCCCGGGTCAAGCGCGGCATGGCCGAGCAGCTCAAGGGCGGTGTGATCATGGACGTGGTCAACGCCGAGCAGGCCAAGATCGCCGAGGACGCCGGCGCGGTGGCCGTCATGGCGCTCGAGCGGGTTCCGGCGGACATCCGCAAGGACGGCGGCGTGGCCCGCATGTCCGACCCGAACATGATCGAGGAGATCATCGAGGCGGTCTCCATCCCGGTGATGGCCAAGTCCCGCATCGGCCACTTCGTCGAGGCCCAGGTGCTGCAGTCGCTGGGTGTCGACTACATCGACGAGTCCGAGGTCCTGACCCCGGCCGACGAGGTGAACCACTCGGACAAGTTCGCCTTCACCACCCCGTTCGTCTGCGGCGCCACCAACCTGGGCGAGGCCCTGCGCCGCATCGCCGAGGGCGCGGCCATGATCCGCTCGAAGGGTGAGGCCGGCACCGGCAACGTCGTCGAGGCCGTCCGCCACCTGCGCCAGATCAAGAACGAGATCGGCCGGCTGCGCGCCCTGGACAACAACGAGCTGTACGCCGCCGCCAAGGAGCTGCGCGCCCCGTACGAGCTGGTCAAGGAGGTCGCCGAGCTCGGCAAGCTGCCGGTCGTGCTGTTCTCCGCCGGTGGCGTGGCCACCCCGGCCGACGCCGCGCTGATGCGCCAGCTGGGCGCCGAGGGCGTCTTCGTCGGCTCCGGCATCTTCAAGTCGGGCGACCCGGCCAAGCGCGCCGCCGCCATCGTGAAGGCCACCACCTTCTTCGACGACCCGAAGATCATCGCGGACGCCTCCCGCAACCTGGGCGAGGCCATGGTCGGCATCAACTGCGACACCCTGCCGGAGACCGAGCGCTACGCCAACCGCGGCTGGTAGTCGCCCCGCAGGTTCCGAGGGCCCGGGCCCGCCGCAGCGCTTCGGCGCTGCGGCGGGCCGCGCCACGTAAATCCGTAGCAACGATCGATTGAGGTTGAAGACCGTGAGCACTCCAGTCATCGGCGTCCTCGCCCTGCAGGGCGACGTCCGCGAGCACCTGGTCGCGCTGGCCGAGGCCGACGCGCTCGCCCGTCCGGTGCGCCGTGCCGAGGAGCTGGCCGAGGTCGACGCGCTGGTGATCCCCGGCGGGGAGTCCACCACGATGTCCAAGCTGGCGCTGCTGTTCGGCGTGATGGACCCGGTGCGCGAGCGGGTGGCCGCCGGGATGCCGGTGTACGGCACCTGCGCGGGCATGATCATGCTGGCGGACAAGATCCTGGACGGCCGCGAGGACCAGGAGACCGTCGGCGGCATCGACATGACGGTGCGCCGCAACGCCTTCGGTCGCCAGAACGAGTCCTTCGAGTCCGGGATCGCCTTCAAGGGCCTGGACGACGCGCCGGTGCACGGCGTCTTCATCCGCGCCCCCTGGGTCGAGGCGGTCGGCGCGGGCGTCGAGGTGCTGGCCGAGCTGCCCGCCGCGGACGGCCCGGACAGCCGGATCGTGGCCGTGCGCCAGGGCAACCTGCTGGCCACCTCGTTCCACCCGGAGCTGACCGGCGACCACCGGGTGCACGCGTACTTCGTGCGGATGGTCGAGGAGCACCTCGCGGCGGCCGCGCGCTGAGCGCCCACTGACCTCGTGTCTGCCGCGCGCTGACCGTGTGCGCCTCACCGGTGACGACACCGGTAAGATCTCATCTGTTTCATTTCCATTTGGCGACGTAAAGGAGCTGGCGATGTCCGGCCACTCTAAGTGGGCTACCACCAAGCACAAGAAGGCCGTGATCGACGCCAAGCGCGGCAAGCTCTTCGCCAAGATGATCAAGAACATCGAGGTGGCGGCGCGCACCGGCGGTCCCGACCCGGCGGGCAACCCGACCCTCTACGACGCCATCCAGAAGGCGAAGAAGAGCTCGGTCCCGATCGACAACATCAACCGCGCCGTCAAGCGCGGTGGCGGTCTGGAGGCCGGCGGCGCCGACTACCAGACCATCATGTACGAGGGCTACGGCCCGAACGGTGTCGCCGTCCTGATCGAGTGCCTCACCGACAACCGCAACCGCGCCGCCTCCGACGTGCGCGTGGCGATGACCCGCAACGGCGGCTCGATGGCCGACCCGGGCTCGGTGTCGTACCTGTTCACCCGCAAGGGTGTCGTCATCGTCCCCAAGGCCGACGGCGTGGACGAGGACAAGCTCTTCGAGGTCGTCCTCGACCAGGAGCCCGAGGAGATCAACGACCTCGGCGACTCGTTCGAGATCGTCTCCGAGGCCTCGAAGATGGTCGCCGTGCGCACCGCGCTGGTGGACGCCGGCGTCGACTACGACTCGGCCGAGGCCAACTTCCTCCCGAGCATGCAGGTCGAGCTGGACGTCGACGGCGCCCGCAAGATCCTCAAGCTGATCGACGCGCTGGAGGACAGCGACGACGTGCAGAACGTCTTCGCCAACTTCGACATCTCCGACGAGGTCGGTGCGCAGCTCGACGCCGAGTGACACGGCACCGATCGATCGACGGTGAGTGATCGTTCTCACTGCCCGGCCCGGTGGTCCCAGGACCGCCGGGCCGGTGTCGTCGGCGGGGTTGTCGGACCCGGACGGTAGCCTTCGCAGGTCGAGAACGGGAGGCGGGGCCGGTGGTGCGGGTACTGGGTGTGGACCCGGGGCTGACCAGGTGCGGGGTCGGCGTGGTCGAGGGCGCGCCGGGCCGGCCCCTGCGGATGGCCGGGGTCGGGGTGGTGCGCACCCCCGCCGAGGCCGAGATCGGGCAGCGGCTGCTCCTGGTCGAGGAGGGCATCGAGGCCTGGCTGGACGAGCACCGGCCCGACCTGGTCGCCGTCGAGCGGGTCTTCGCCCAGCACAACGTGCGCACCGTGATGGGAACGGCCCAGGCCAGCGCGGTCGCGATGCTCTGCGCGACGCGCCGCGGCATCCCCGTCACCCTGCACACCCCCAGCGAGGTCAAGGCGGCCGTCACCGGCTCCGGCCGGGCCGACAAGGCCCAGGTCACGGCCATGGTGCAGCGCCTGCTGCGGCTGGACGCACCGCCCAAGCCCGCGGACGCCGCCGACGCGCTGGCGCTCGCCATCTGCCACATCTGGCGCGGCGGGGCGACCAACCGCCTGGAGGCCGCCGTCCGGGCCGCCCGCGCCACACCCCGCTCCGCTTCCGTGAAAGGCACTGCTCCTGTGAAAGGCACTGTCCGGTGATCGCCTTCGTACAAGGGCCCGTGGCGGCCATCTCCTCCGGGCTCGCGGTGGTCGAGGTCGGCGGGGTGGGCATGGCGGTGCAGTGCACCCCGAACACCCTGGCCGGCCTGCGACTGGGCGAGCCGGCCCGGCTGGCGACCTCGCTGGTGGTGCGGGAGGACTCGCTGACCCTGTTCGGTTTCGCGGACGACGACGAGCGCGCCGTCTTCGAGATCCTGCAGGCCGCGCCGGGCGTCGGCCCCAAGCTGGCGCAGGCGATCCTCGGCGTGCACAGCCCCGACGCGCTGCGGGCCGCGGTCGCGAACGGCGACGAGAAGGCGCTGATCGCCGTCCCGGGCATCGGCAAGGCGAAGGCGGCCAAGCTGTTGCTGGAGTACAAGGACAAGCTGGGCGCCCCGCACGGTGCGGTGCCCGCGCAGAAGCCGATCTCGGCCGGCCCGGCGCCGTGGAGCGAGCAGCTGCACTCCGCGCTGACCGGCCTCGGCTACGCCCCGCGCGAGGCGGACGAGGCGGTCGCGGCCGTCGCCCCGGAGGCCGAGGCGCAGCAGACGCCGGACGTCGGCGCCCTGCTCCGGCTCGCGCTGCGCGGCCTCAACCGCGCCCGCTGAGACCGTCTGACGATCTGTCCCTTTGTCGACCTCGGAATACCTGGAGCCCGTGACGATGTACGACTCGGAACCCGCCGACCGGCTGGTCACGGCCTCCGCCGACGGTGAGGACCAGGCGGTGGAGGCGGCGCTGCGCCCCAAGCTGCTGGACGAGTTCATCGGCCAGGAGCGGGTGCGCGAGCAGCTGTCCCTGGTGCTCCAGGCCGCCCGCAAGCGCGGCAGCGCGCCCGACCACGTGCTGCTGAGCGGGCCGCCCGGGCTGGGCAAGACCACCCTGTCCATGATCATCGCGGCCGAGCTGGGCGCCCCGATCCGGATCACCTCCGGCCCGGCGATCCAGCACGCGGGGGACCTCGCCGCGATCCTCTCCTCGCTCACCGAGGGGGAGGTGCTCTTCCTCGACGAGATCCACCGGATGTCCCGGCCCGCCGAGGAGATGCTCTACATGGCGATGGAGGACTTCCGGGTCGACGTGATCGTCGGCAAGGGCCCGGGCGCCACCGCCATCCCGCTGGAGCTTCCGCCCTTCACCCTCGTCGGCGCCACCACCCGGGCCGGGTTGCTGCCGCCGCCGCTGCGCGACCGCTTCGGCTTCACCGGCCACATGGAGTTCTACGCCCCGGCCGAGCTGAAGCGGGTGGTGCACCGCTCGGCCACGCTGCTCGACGTGGAGATAGACCCGGCCGGCGCCGCGGAGATCGCCGGGCGCTCGCGCGGCACCCCGCGCATCGCCAACCGGCTGCTGCGGCGGGTCCGCGACTACGCGCAGGTCCGGCACGACGGCGTGGTCACCGCCGGGATCGCCGCGCAGGCATTGGACGTCTACGAGGTGGACGCCCGCGGCCTGGACCGGCTGGACCGCGCGGTGCTGGACGCGCTGCTGCGGCTGTTCGGCGGCGGCCCGGTCGGTTTGTCGACACTCGCGGTCGCGGTGGGGGAGGAGTCGGAGACGGTCGAGGAGGTCGCCGAGCCCTTCCTGGTCCGCGAGGGCCTGCTCGCCCGGACCCCGCGCGGGCGGATCGCCACCGCCGCCGCCTGGCAGCACCTCGGCCTGACCCCACCGGCACGGACCGCGCCGGTCCAGACCACGCGCGGCGGTGTCCCGCCGCAGCCGCCGGAGCTCTTCCCGGCCGACGGAAGTTGACCGCCATCGGCTGAACGGGTGAGCCGGGGTGGTGCGTTCCCGCAGGGCGCGGCCGGGACGCGGCAAGGGGGAGCCGGGACCGGGGTCCCTCGAAACTGTGCAGGCAGAGGGTCGCCACTTTCGGCGGCAGGATGCGATGCTTGGCGTTGTCCGATCGATTCGGGGTTGCATAGACTCCGCCGGACCGCCCCTCTCACCCGACGGGCCGACCCATACCACACAGGCCGCCGGCCGGCGGCCCGTTAAGGACCCTGGCTGCAGTGAACCTCATCATCCTTCTCCTCCCGATCGTCGCGATCGTGCTCATGTTCCGGTCGCAGAAGAAGCGCCAGTCGCAGATGCAGCAGATGCAGACGGCACTGGAGCCGGGGGCCGGAGTGCGCACCATCGGCGGTCTGTACGCCCAGGTGAAGGCGGTCAACGACGAGACCGTCGAGCTGGAGATCGCGCCCGGCGTGTTCACCCACTTCACCAAGAGTGCGATCGCTGCCGTCCTGGACCCCCAGGAGTACGACGCGATCATCAACGGTCGCCCCGCCGACGACGAGCTTCCCGAGCCGGAGGCCGAGGACGCCGACGCCGAGCCGGTCGAGGACAAGCCGCTGTCGCTGACCAAGGACAGCGCCGAGAAGGGCGACGTCGAGGGCGGGGCTCCCGCGAGCAAGTAGTACGGCCGGGCAACCCGCCCGGTCGCGCGGCGCAGTGCCGCGAGCCCACAGGACCTCAGGGCCGCAGAACCACCCGGACCCCTGTCCAGCCACGAGCCGGACGGGGGTCCGGTCGGGGAGGTGGCATGGACAGGGAGAAACGAGCAAGGTGGCAACACCCAAGTCGCGCCCGCGCGACGGCTACCCAGGGCGGGCGCTGGCCCTCATCCTGGTCGTCACCGTCGGACTGGTCGCCCTCATGTTCGGGACGGGCAACACCAAGCCCCGGCTCGGGATCGACCTCGCAGGCGGCACCAGCATCACGCTGACCGCGAAGTCGACCGACCCCAAGGCGATCACCAAGTCCAACATGGACATCGCCACCGGGATCATCGAGCGCCGTGTCAACGGTATGGGTGTCTCCGAGGCGGAGGTCCAGACCCAGGGCGACAACACGATCATCGTGAACATCCCCAAGGGCGGCAACCAGCAGAACGCGGCGGACCAGGTCGGTACCACCGCCAAGCTGTTCTTCCGCCCGGTCCTGGCCGTGGCCCCCAGCGGCGTCACCGTCCCGGCCCCCACCGGCACCCCGTCCGCCGGCGCCACCGGCACCCCGGGCGCGACCCCGCCGGCCGGTGCCACCCCGTCGGCCACCGCGCCCGCCGCGACCGGCACGCCGTCCGCGACCGCGAGCGCCACCAAGCAGGGCCGCACCGTCGGTGAGGCGCTGGCCGCCGAGGGCACCACCCCGTCGCCCGCCGCCACCGGCGCGAGCGCGGCCCCGTCCGCCGCCACAGGCAGCGCCGCCCCGGCCGCCACCGGCACCCCGAGTGCCGCGGCCACCCCGCCGAGCGCCGCCGACCTGAGCGCCGCGATGACGCAGGGCACCGTTCCGCCGGAGCTGTCCGCCGCGTTCGCCACCCTCGACTGCTCCAAGCCCGAGGTCCGCGTCGCCCAGACCGGCGCCGAGGACAAGGCCGTCGTCGCCTGCTCCCAGAAGCCCGGTAAGGGCGGCTACTACGAGAAGCTGGCCCTCGGCCCGGCGGCCGTGAAGGGCTCGGACGTCTCCAAGGCCCAGGCCACCATCGACACCCAGACCGGTCAGGGCTGGCAGGTCCAGCTGCAGTTCAACGGCACCGGCACCGACGCCTTCTCCAAGATCACCGGCCAGCTGGCCACCCAGGCCCCGCCGACCAACCAGTTCGCCATCGTCCTGGACAACCAGGTCGTCTCGCACCCGCAGGTCAACGGCCCGATCCCGGGCGGCACCGCGGTCATCACCGGTGGCTTCACCCAGGCCGAGGCGCAGGACCTCTCCAACGTGCTGGGCTACGGCGCCCTGCCGCTGGAGTTCGCCAAGAGCGACATCACCACCGTCTCCCCGGCGCTGGGCAGCGACCAGCTCAAGGCCGGTCTGATCGCCGGTGCGATCGGCATGCTGCTCGTGGTCGTCTACTCGCTGATCTACTACCGCGGCCTCGGCCTGGTCTCGATCGCCGGTCTGCTCGTCTCGGCGGCCCTGACCTACTCGATCATGAGCCTGCTCGGCGGCGGGATCGGCTTCGCGCTGAACCTGCCCGCGGTCTGCGGTGCGATCGTCGCGATCGGTATCACCGCCGACTCCTTCATCGTGTACTTCGAGCGCATCCGCGACGAGGTCCGCGAGGGCGCCCCGCTGCGCCCGGCGGTCCAGCGGGCCTGGCCGCGCGCCCGGCGCACCATCCTGGTCTCGGACTTCGTGTCCTTCCTCTGTGCCGCCGTGCTCTACGTGGTCTCGGTCGGCAAGGTCCAGGGCTTCGCGTTCACCCTCGGTCTGACCACTGCGCTCGACGTCGTGGTGATCTTCCTGTTCACCAAGCCGCTGATCACGCTGCTGGCCCGCCGCAAGTTCTTCCTCGACGGCCACCCGTGGTCCGGTCTGGACCCGAAGCGGCTGGGCGCCCGCCCGCCGCTGCGCAGCAGCCGTCGCCGTAGCCCCTCCTCTGCCGCCGTGAAGGAGGCCTGACACCGTGTCACGCTTCTCCAACCTGGGCCACCGGCTCTACCAGGGCGAAGTCAGCTTCGACTTCGTCGGACGCCGCAAGCTCTGGTACTCCATCTCCGGCGTGATCGTGCTCGTCGCGGCGATCGGCCTGGCCATGGGCCTGCACCTGGGCATCGAGTTCAAGGGCGGCTCGGTCTACACCGTGGCCAAGCCCGGCCTGACCGTCTCGCAGGCGCAGGAGAAGGCCGACCAGGTCGTCTCCTCGCACCCGCTGGTGCAGTCGACCGACAACGGCAAGATCCGCATCCAGGTCAGCACCGAGGAGCCGAAGAGCTCGGACGAGGTGCGCTCGCAGCTCGCCGACAAGATCGGCGTTCCGCTGGACACCGTCGAGGCCCAGGTGATCGGCCCCAGCTGGGGCAAGCAGATCTCCAACAAGGCCGTCACCGGCCTGATCATCTTCATGATCCTCGTCACGGCCTACCTGGCGATCGCCTTCGAGTGGCGGATGGCGGTGGCCGCCCTGGTGGCCCTCATCCACGACCTCCTGATCACCATCGGCGTCTACGCCCTGGTGGGCTTCGAGGTCACCCCCGGTACGGTGATCGGCTTCCTGACGATCCTCGGGTACTCGCTCTACGACACGGTCGTCGTCTTCGACACCGTGAAGGAGAACACCAAGGGGATCGCCAAGCAGAACAAGCTCACCTACAGCGAGGCGGCCAACGCGGGCCTCAACCAGACCCTGGTGCGCTCGCTCAACACCACCGTGGTCGCGCTGCTGCCGGTCGCCGCGCTGCTGTTCATCGGTGGCGGCCTCCTGGGCGCCGGCACGCTGAACGACATCTCGCTCGCGCTGTTCATCGGCCTCGCGGCCGGTGCCTACTCCTCGATCTGCGTCGCCACGCCGCTGCTGGCGCAGCTCAAGGAGGAGCAGCCGGAGATGAAGGCGCTGCGCAAGCGCGTCCTGCAGCACCGGGCCGCGGCCGCCAAGGCCGGGGACGAGGCGCCCGCGGACGAGGTCGTGGAGGAGGGCCAGCCTGCGGGTATGGTCGGTCAGCGTGGTCGCTCGGCCGGCACCCGTGCCAAGGGCCGTCCGTCCACCAAGCGCTGATCCGAACCACGATCCCGAGGACACCACCGTGACCACCGCCGACACCGCACTGGCCGAGCTGCTGAACAGCCGGATCCGGGACGTCCCGGACTACCCGAAGCCGGGTGTGCTGTTCAAGGACATCGCGCCGCTGCTCGCCGACGCCGAGGCCTTCGGTGCCCTCACCAAGGCGCTGGCGGGCCGGGCGAAGGAGCTCGGGGCGACCAAGGTGGTGGGCCTGGAGGCCCGCGGCTTCGTGCTGGCGGCCCCGGCGGCCTTCGCGGCCGGACTCGGCTTCGTGCCGATCCGCAAGCAGGGCAAGCTGCCCGGCGAGGTGTTCCGGCGCTCGTACGAGCTGGAATACGGCTCGGCGACGCTGGAGGTGCAGTGCGACGCCTTCGCGCCCGGTGAGCGGGTGCTGGTGGTGGACGACGTGCTGGCCACCGGCGGGACCATCGGCGCCTCGCTGGACCTGGTGAAGGAGGCCGGCGCCGAACTGGTGGGCGTCGTGGTGCTGATGGAGCTGGGCTTCCTGGACGGCCGCGCGCGGCTGGCCGGGCACCTGGACGGCGCTCCGCTGGAGACGCTGGTCACGGTCTGAGGCAACCCCGCGAAGGGCGGCAGTCGGAACATCCGACTGCCGCCCTTCCGTTTCCTGGCCCGGCCGGATGAACACCCGGGCGCCCGGCTCGGTACCATGAAGATTCATCCCCTCCCGGTTGTGTCCGTCCGTTCGGGCCCCGGCAGGGGTCGGCCCGGTGCCCCGAGGAGTTGTCCTTGCCCGACGAGGTTGTGCCCACGGCCGCAGCGGCCACCCCCGAAAACCGTCCCACGCCCTCGGGGGCCACCCCGGCACGCCCGGCGCCGACTTCCTCGCGTTCGCTCGCCCCCTCGGGCCGCGGCTCCACCGGCGGCATGCGCGCCCGCCTGGCCCGCCTCGGCGGCCAGCGCTCCAGCGTGCTCAACCCCGTCCTGGAGCCGCTGTTCCGCTCGATCCGGGCGAACGACCCCAAGGCCGACCCGGCACTGCTGCGCGACATCGAGAAGGCGTACGCGGTCGCCGAGAAGTGGCACCGCGGTCAGAAGCGCAAGAGCGGCGACCCGTACATCACCCACCCGCTGGCCGTCGCGACGATCCTGGCCGAGCTCGGCATGGACGCCCCGACCCTGATGGCCGGGCTGCTGCACGACACCGTCGAGGACACCGACTACGGCCTGGAGACCCTGCGCAAGGACTTCGGCGACTCGGTGGCCCTGCTGGTGGACGGCGTCACCAAGCTGGACCGGGTCAAGTTCGGCGAGGCTGCGCAGGCCGAGACCGTCCGCAAGATGGTCGTCGCGATGGCCAAGGACCCGCGCGTCCTGGTGATCAAGCTGGCCGACCGCCTGCACAACATGCGCACGATGCGCTACCTCAAGCGGGAGAAGCAGGAGAAGAAGGCCCGCGAGACGCTGGAGATCTACGCCCCGCTGGCGCACCGGCTGGGCATGAACACCATCAAGTGGGAGCTGGAGGACCTCGCCTTCGCGATCCTCTACCCCAAGATGTACGACGAGATCGTCCGGCTGGTCGCCGAGCGCGCCCCCAAGCGGGACGAGTACCTGGCGACCGTGATCGACCAGGTCCAGGCGGACCTGCGCGGCGCCCGGATCACCGCGTCCGTCACCGGCCGGCCGAAGCACTACTACTCGGTCTACCAGAAGATGATCGTCCGGGGCCGGGACTTCGCCGAGATCTACGACCTGGTGGGCATCCGGGTCCTGGTCGACACCGTCCGCGACTGCTACGCGGCGCTGGGCACCATCCACGCGCGGTGGAACCCGGTGCCGGGGCGGTTCAAGGACTACATCGCGATGCCCAAGTTCAACATGTACCAGTCGCTGCACACGACGGTGATCGGTCCCGGCGGCAAGCCCGTCGAACTCCAGATCCGCACCTTCGACATGCACCGGCGGGCCGAGTACGGCATCGCCGCGCACTGGAAGTACAAGCAGCGCGCGGTCGCCGGGGCCTCCAAGGTCCGCACCGACACCCCGACCCAGACCCGCAAGGACGACAAGGCCGGCGCCGTCAACGAGATGGCCTGGCTGCGGCAGCTGCTGGACTGGCAGAAGGAGACCGCCGACCCGGGTGAGTTCCTGGAGTCGCTGCGCTTCGACCTGGCCAGCAACGAGGTCTTCGTCTTCACCCCCAAGGGCGACGTGATAGCCCTGCCGGCCGGCGCGACCCCGGTCGACTTCGCCTTCGCGGTACACACCGAGGTCGGCTACCGGACGATAGGCGCCCGGGTGAACGGGCGGCTGGTGCCGCTTGAGTCGACGCTGGAGAACGGCGACACCGTCGAGGTGTTCACCTCCAAGGCGGAGAACGCCGGCCCCTCCCGGGACTGGCTGGGCTTCGTCAAGTCGCCGCGTGCCCGCAACAAGATCCGTGCCTGGTTCTCCAAGGAGCGCCGCGAGGAGGCGATCGAGCACGGCAAGGAGGCGATCGTCCGGGCGATGCGCAAGCAGGGCCTGCCGATCCAGCGGATCCTGACCGGCGACTCGCTGGTCACCCTGGCCCACGAGATGCGCTACCCCGACATCTCCTCGCTCTACGCCGCGATCGGCGAGGGGCACGTCGCCGCGCAGAACATCGTCCAGAAGCTGGTCCAGGCACTCGGCGGCGAGGAGGGCGCGACCGAGGACCTGGCGGAGACCGCCACCCCGACGCACGACAACCGCCGTGCGGCGCGCCGCCGGGCCAAGGGCGACCCGGGCGTGATCGTCAAGGGCGTCGAGGACGTCTGGGTCAAGCTCTCCCGCTGCTGCACCCCGGTGCCGGGCGACCCGATCGTCGGCTTCATCACCCGCGGCAACGGCGTCTCGGTGCACCGCGCCGACTGCGTCAACGTGGAGTCGCTGAGCCAGCAGCCGGAGCGCATGATCGACGTCGAGTGGGCGGCCACCCAGTCCTCGGTCTTCCTGGTGGCCATCCAGGTCGAGGC
Organism: Kitasatospora sp. NPDC097691; assembly: GCF_040302665.1. Taxonomy (NCBI): domain Bacteria; kingdom Bacillati; phylum Actinomycetota; class Actinomycetes; order Kitasatosporales; family Streptomycetaceae; genus Kitasatospora; species Kitasatospora sp. NPDC097691. The sequence goes on from NZ_JBEORY010000071.1 coordinate 27,693, forward strand.
GCTGGACCGCTCCCGCCTGCTCTCGGACGTCACCCGGGTGCTCTCCGACCAGCACGTCAACATCCTGTCGGCGGCGGTGCAGACCTCCCGCGACCGGGTGGCGATGAGCCGCTTCACCTTCGAGATGGGCGACCCGAAGCACCTCGGCCACGTGCTCAAGGCGGTGCGCGGCGTCGAGGGCGTGTACGACGTCTACCGCGTCACCTCCGCCCGCAAGTAGCGGACGCGCGAGGGCGGACGCGCGAGAGGGGCCCCGGGTCTTCCCGGGGCCCCTCTCGGCGTTCGAATTCGGCGGCAAGGATCAGCCGCTGAACTCCTCCTGGCTCTTGTGCGCCTGCTCCAGCAGGGTCTGCACGCCGGCCAGCTCGGACTCCAGCTTGGCGACCTTGCCGGCGTTGCCGGCCGCGCGGGCCTTGTCCAGGTCGGCCTGGATCTTGTCGGCCTTGCTCTGGAAGAGCCCGACCATGCCGGCCGCACGGGCCTTGGCCTCCGGGTTGGAGCGCTTCCACTCGGAGTCCTCGGCCTCGCGGATGGCCCGCTCGACCGCGTTCAGCCGGCCGTCCAGCTTCGGACGGACCTCGCGCGGCACGTGCCCGATCGCCTCCCAGCGCTCGTTGACGTCACGCAGCGCGGCCTTGGCGGCCTTCAGGTCGGTGATCGGCAGGATCGCCTCGGCCTCGACGGCCAGCGCCTCCTTGAGCTTCTGGTTCTCCACCTGCTCGGCGTCCCGCTCGCTGAACACCGCGGAGCGGGCCTGGAAGAAGACGTCCTGCGCGCCGCGGAACCGCGCCCACAGCTCGTCCTCGATGTCCCGCTGGGCCCGGCCGGCGGACTTCCAGCGCGCCATCAGGTCGCGGTAGGCGGCCGCGGTGCTGCCCCAGTCCGTGGACGAGGACAGCGCCTCGGCCTCGGCGACCAGCGACTCCTTGGTCTGCCGGGCCTTGTCGCGCTCGGCGTCCAGGGTGGCGAAGTGCGCCTTGCGGTGCTTGGAGAAGACCGAGCGGGCGTGCGAGAAGCGGTGCCACAGCTCGTCGTCGCTCTTGCGGTCCAGGCGCGGCAGGCCCTTCCAGGTGTCCACCAGGGCGCGCAGCCGGTCCCCGGCCTCCCGCCACTGGGTGGAATCGGCGAGCTGCTCGGCCTCGGAGACCAGCGCCTCCTTGGCCGCGCGGGCCTCGTCCTGCGCCTTGGCGCGGGCGGCCTTGCGCTCCTCCCGCCGGGTCTCGATCTCGCCGGCGAGCGTGTCCAGTCGCTTGGCCAGGGCGTCCAGGTCGCCGACCGCGTGCCCCTCGACCACCTGCGCGCGCAGGTGCTCCAGCGCGGTCTGGGCGTCCTTGGCGGCCAGGTCGGTGGTGCGCACCCGCTTCTCCAGCAGGCCGATCTCCACCTCGATGCCCTGGTACTTGCGCTCGAAGTAGGCGAGGGCCTCCTCGGGCGAGCCGGCCTGCCAGGAACCCACGACGCGTTCGCCGTCGGCCGTCCTGACGTAGACCGTGCCCTGCTCGTCCACACGGCCCCACGGGTCGCTGCTCATAGCGCGTCCTCCACATGACGTCGCGCCCGCGCCGGGGCGGCGCGCGTCCGTCGTCCACAGTTGATGTGCGGCGGACCGATGAGTCCGCCGTCCCCGTCCGCCGTGCCTTTCTGCCGAGGGTGACGGCTAGGCGGGTCCGGGCACCCTATACAACGCCAACATAGGCGACCAGGCCCGGTGCTGTCCGCATCCGGGCCGGGCGATTTCGGGCCGGGGCCGGGCGACTTCGGCGGCGGTGCGTCCGCCCGACCAGGGTTGCGCCGGCCCCGGGACTGATCAACCCTTCGACACCGTAACGGAGTTGAAGGTCACGTCGGCCATCGGGTGGCCGTCCGGGGAGCCCTCCAGGGTGCCGGCGGCGGCGATCTTCTGCACCACGTCCAGGCCGCCGCTGATCTTGCCGAAGGGGGTGTAGTTCGGCGACAGCTTGGTGTCCTTGTAGACCAGGAAGAACTGGCTGCCGTTGGTGCCGGGGCCGGAGTTGGCCATCGCCACGGTGCCCGCCGGGTACGTCGCGCCGGTCAGGTTCTCGTCCGCGAACTTGTAGCCCGGGTCGCCGGTGCCGCCGGGGACGGTCGCGCTGGCGGTCGGGTCACCGCACTGCAGCACGTAGATGCCGTCCGTGGTGAGGCGGTGGCACTTGGTGTGGTCGAAGTACTTCTCGCCGGCGAGGAAGGAGAAGGAGTTCACCGTGTGCGGGGCCTTGGCCGCGTCCAGCGCGATGGTCACCTTGCCGCAGTTGGTGTCCAGCGCCATGGTGTACGACGCGCCCGGGTCGATCGACATGGCCGGCTCGGCCTGCCACTTCTTGCCGTTGGGGGCGCCCGGCGCCGGGTCCGTGCAGCCCTCGACCGGCTTGCGGGTCGGGGCGGTCGGCTCGGCGGCCTGGGTCGGCGCGGCCTGCGGGCTGCTCGCGGCCGAGGCCTTGTCCTTGTCGTCCGAGCTGAACGCGCCGGTGGCGATCAGTGTCCCGCCGCCGGCGAGGACCACGACGGCCAACGAGGCGCCCAGGACCGTGTTGCGGCGCTTGCGCGCGGCCGCGGCCTCGACGCGGCGTTCCATCTGGCGCTCGTACTTCTCGCGGGCGAGCTGCCGCCGCCGCTGTTCGCTGCTGACCACCGGCCGTGTCTCCTACGCATGTGCGGAAAAAGTGGATGGATTCCGGAGCGGATCATCGCATCCCCCGGCGGCCAAGTGTAGGGACCGGGCCCGTAAGGGCGAGGTGAACCTGACACGCGGCCGTGTCCCGCCACCCCTATCTGGTTCGCAACCGGAGCCGGACCGCCGGTAGGCTGCCCCTGGGTAACCAATAGACAGCATCACTACAGGTGGTTCTCGCAAGCCGACCGCCGCACACCCGAAGGACGCGCGTGTTCATCGCCGGATTCCCCGCTGGAGCCTGGGGCACCAACTGCTACCTGGTCGCTCCGGCGGCGGGCGAGGAGTGCGTCATCGTCGACCCCGGCCACCAGGCGGCCCGCGGCGTCGAGGAAATGGTCCGCGAGCACCGGCTCAAGCCGGTCGCCGTGCTGCTCACGCACGGCCACATCGACCACGTGGCCTCGGTGGTCCCGGTCTGCGGCGCCCGCGGCGTCCCGGCCTGGATCCACCCCGAGGACCGGTACATGATGTCCGACCCGGAGAAGGCGCTCGGCCGCTCCCTGGGCACCCAGCTGATGGGCGAGCTCACCGTCGGCGAGCCCGACGACGTGCGCGAACTCACCGACGGCAGCGTGCTGGAGCTCGCCGGCCTGCAGCTCACCGTGGACCACGCCCCGGGCCATACCGGGGGGTCGGTGACCTTCCGGACGCCCGGTGCCGAGGACCTCCCCCCGGTGCTGTTCTCGGGCGACCTGCTGTTCGCCGGCTCCATCGGGCGTACCGACCTCCCGGGCGGGGACAGCGAGGCGATCATGACGTCGCTGGCCCGGGTGTGCCTGCCCCTCGACGATTCCACCGTGGTCCTCTCCGGCCACGGCGGTCAGACCACCATCGGCCGCGAGCGCGCCACCAACCCCTACCTCCGACAGGCAGCAGGGGCGGTCGGCGCCCCGGCTTTCCCGCGACGAGGAATGTGACGGAAGAGAAGTTGAGCACCTTCACCGCCCCCAAGGGCACCTACGACCTGCTGCCCCCCAGCTCCGCGACCTTCCTGGCGATCCGCGAGCGCATCGCTGCGCCCGCCCGCCGGGCCGGCTACGGCTACGTCGAGACCCCGGTCTTCGAGGACGTGAAGCTCTTCTCCCGCGGCGTCGGCGAGTCCACCGACATCGTCACCAAGGAGATGTACAACCTCACCACCAAGGGCGGCGACGAGCTCGCGCTGCGCCCGGAGGGCACCGCCTCGGTGCTGCGCGCGGCGCTCCAGGCCAACCTGCACAAGCAGGGCAACCTGCCGGTCAAGCTCTGGTACTCCGGCTCGTACTACCGCTACGAGCGCGCCCAGAAGGGCCGCTACCGCCAGTTCTCCCAGGTCGGTGCCGAGGCGATCGGCGCCGAGGACCCGGCGCTGGACGCCGAGCTGATCATCCTGGCCGACGACGCCTTCCGCTCGCTGGGCCTGAGCGACTACTCGCTGCTGCTCAACAGCCTCGGCGACAAGCAGTGCCGCCCGGTCTACCGCGCCGCGCTGATCGAGTTCCTCTCCGGCCTGGACCTGGACGAGGACACCCGCCGCCGCGCCGAGATCAACCCGCTGCGCGTGCTGGACGACAAGCGCGAGTCCGTGCAGGCCCAGCTCACCGACGCCCCGATGCTGCGCGACTACCTGTGCGAGGACTGCAAGGCGTACGACGAGAAGGTCCGCGAGCTGCTCACCGCGGCCGGCGTGGCCTTCGAGGACGACCCGAAGCTGGTCCGCGGCCTGGACTACTACACCCGCACCACCTTCGAGTTCGTGCACAACGGCCTCGGCGCCCAGTCCGCGATCGGCGGCGGGGGCCGCTACGACGGTCTCTCCGAGATGATCGGCGGCCCGGCTCTGCCGTCCGTCGGCTGGGCCCTCGGCGTCGACCGCACCTACCTCGCGCTGGAGGCCGAGGGCGTGACCCTCGACCTGCCGGCCGCCACCGCGGTGTACGCGGTCGCGCTCGGCGAGGAGGCCAAGAACGTCCTGTTCGCCAAGGTGATCGAGCTGCGCCGGGCCGGCGTGGCCACCGACCTCGCCTTCGGCGTCAAGAGCATCAAGAACGCCATGAAGTCCGCCGACCGGTCCGGCGCCCGCTTCGCCCTGATCGCCGGGGACCGGGACCTCGCCGAGGGCGTCGTCCAGCTCAAGGACCTGAGCACCGGCGAGCAGACCCCCGTCGCCCTCGACGCACTCGTCACCACCCTGAAGGAGAAGCAGCTGTGATCCGCACGCACGACGCGGGCACGCTCCGCCCGGAGCACGCAGGCACCACCGTCACCCTGGCCGGCTGGGTCGCCCGCCGCCGCGACCACGGCGGCGTGGCCTTCATCGACCTGCGCGACGCCTCCGGCACCGTGCAGATCGTGGTCCGCGACCTGGACTCGGTCCACGGCCTGCGCGCCGAGTACTGCGTCAAGGTCGTCGGTGACGTCCGAGTCCGCCCCGAGGGCAACGAGAACCCGGACATCCCGACCGGCGCGATCGAGGTCGTCGTCAGCGAGATCGAGGTGCTCTCCGAGGCCGCCCCGCTGCCCTTCCCGGTCGCCGAGTACGAGCCGGGCACGGTCAACGAGGAGGTCCGGCTGCGCTACCGCTACCTGGACCTGCGCCGTGAGGGCCCGGCCAAGGGCCTGCGGCTGCGCTCCAAGGTCAACAACATCATCCGCCGGGTGATGGAGGAGAACGACTACCTCGACATCGAGACGCCGTACCTCACCCGCTCCACCCCCGAGGGCGCCCGCGACTTCCTCGTCCCGGTCCGCCTGCAGCCCGGCCACTGGTACGCCCTGCCGCAGTCGCCCCAGCTGTTCAAGCAGCTGCTGATGGTGGCCGGCATGGAGCGCTACTACCAGATCGCCCGCTGCTTCCGCGACGAGGACTTCCGCGCCGACCGGCAGCCGGAGTTCACCCAGCTGGACATCGAGGCCTCCTTCGTCGACCAGGAGGACATCCTGGCCCTCGGCGAGAAGATCATCGGTGCGATCTGGCGCGAGGTGCACGGCTACGAGGTCCCCAACCCGCTGCCCCGGATGACCTACGCGGACGCCATGGGCCGCTACGGCTCCGACAAGCCGGACGTCCGCTTCGGCCAGGAACTCACCGACCTCACCGAGTACTTCAAGGGCACCGAGTTCCGCGTCTTCCAGGCCCCGTACGTCGGCGCCGTGGTCATGCCCGGCGGCGCCTCGCAGCCGCGCAAGCAGCTCGACGCCTGGCAGGACTGGGCCAAGGCGCGCGGCGCCAAGGGCCTGGCCTACGTGCTCATCGACGCCGAGACCGGCGAGCTGCGCGGCCCCGTCGCCAAGAACCTCTCCGAGGAGCACCTGGCCGGCCTGGCCGCCGCCGCGGGCGCCAAGAACGGCGACGCGGTCTTCTTCGCGGCCGGCAAGGAGCGCGCCTCCCAGGAGCTGCTCGGCGCCGCCCGCCTGGAGATCGGCCGCCGCTGCGAGCTGATCGACGAGTCGAAGTGGGCCTTCCTCTGGGTCGTCGACTTCCCGATGTTCGAGCCGATCGAGGACGACAAGGGCGCCTTCCAGGGCTGGCACGCGGTGCACCACCCGTTCACCGCCCCCACCAAGGAGTCGCTGGACACCTTCGACACCGACCCGGGCTCGGCGCTGTCCAACGCGTACGACCTGGTCCTCAACGGCTCGGAGCTGGGCGGCGGTTCGATCCGTATCCACCAGCGCGACGTGCAGAAGCGGGCGTTCGACGCGATCGGCCTCTCCGAGGAGGAGGCGGCCTCGCAGTTCGGCTTCCTGCTGGACGCCTTCAACTACGGCCCGCCGCCGCACGGTGGCGTCGCCTTCGGCCTCGACCGGATCGTCACGCTGCTCGGCGGGTACGACACCATCCGGGACGTCATCGCCTTCCCGAAGACGTCCACCGGTGGTGACCCGCTGACCGGTGCCCCGACCCCGATCACCCCGGCGCAGCGCCGCGAGGCCGGCGTGGACGCCAAGCCCAAGGTCCGCGAGGACGCCAAGTCCGAGGCTGAGCCCAAGTCCTGACGAAGCGTCATCCGCTAACCTGCAACGGCCCCGGACGGTCCACCCACCGTCCGGGGCCGGTCCACAACGATGTGGGACACAGGGAGGGTTGACCGATGAAGGTCACAACGAGAATGGAATGTCCGGCGGACGCACCGGCGACCAGACGCGTCCACATGGCCGCGTTCCCCGGCCCGGACGAGGCGGACCTGGTGGACGCGCTGCGCCGCGATCCCGCCTGGCTGCCCGGGTTGTCCGTGGTCGCGGTCGACGAGACCGGGCTGGTGGTCGGCCACGCGCTGCTGACCCGGCTGCGGGTCGGCGACGGCGAGGCGCTGGCGCTCGCGCCGGTCGCCGTGGCGCCGGAGTGGCAGCGCCGGGGCGTCGGCGAGCTCGTCGTCCGGGCCGCGCTGTCGGCGGCCGAGGGCGCGGGGGAGAAGCTCGTGGTCGTCCTCGGCGATCCGGCGTACTACGGGCGGTTCGGCTTCACGCCGGCCGGGCGGCACGAGGTCGTCGGCCCGTTCGAGGTGCCGGAGGCGTACTTCCAGGCGCTGCCGCTGGCGTCGTACGACGGCGGCCCGCGCGGGCTCTGCCGCTACCCCGAGCCCTTCGTCGCGGTCTAGACCGCTGCCGCTCCTCCGGCGGTCCGGGCCGGTCCGGCCTGCGAACCCGTCGCCCTGCGCCTACGGTGAGTGTGCATCAGCATCGGTCGGACGGAGGATCAGAGGGTGGCGGCGAAGCCGGAGCGACTGGCGAGGAGACCGTACGAGCGGGAGCTGCTGCGGCTGCAGCAGGAGCTGGTGAAGCTCCAGGAGTGGGTGCGGGTCGAGGGCGCCCGGCTGGTGGTGGTCTTCGAAGGACGTGACGCCGCCGGCAAGGGCGGGGCGATCAAGCGGGTGACGGAGTACCTGAACCCGCGCATCGCCCGGGTCGCGGCGCTGCCCACGCCGACCGAGCGGGAGAAGACCCAGTGGTACTTCCAGCGGTACGTGGAGCACCTGCCCGCGGCCGGGGAGATCGTGCTGTTCGACCGCAGCTGGTACAACCGCGCCGGGGTCGAGCGGGTGATGGGCTTCTGCTCCGACGAGGAGTACTGGCAGTTCCTGCACCAGTGCCCGAACTTCGAGCGGATGCTGATCGAGGCGGGCATCCTGGTGCGCAAGTACTGGTTCTCGGTGAGCGACACCGAGCAGGAACAGCGCTTCCGGGCCCGGCTGGGGGACCCGATGAAGCGCTGGAAGCTCTCCCCGATGGACGTCGAGTCGATCGCCCACTGGGAGGACTACTCGCGGGCCAAGGACGAGATGTTCATCCACACCGACATCCCGGAATCGCCGTGGCACGTGGTGGAGAGCGACGACAAGCGCCGGGCCCGAATCAACATGATCGCCCACCTGCTCTCCACCCTGCCGTACCACGAGATCAAGGCGCCGCAGATCGAACTGCCGCCGCGCCCGGCCCCGCGCGGCTACCAGCGGCCCCCGCGCGACCTGCAGAAGTACGTCCCGGACCACGCTGCCAGACTGGAGTAGACGGGGCCCCACCGGGCGCTGCTGTCGAGAACCGGCCCCGTGTGGCGCCCGGGCGTCCGCAGGAGGCGCGCTCATGTTCGTCCGTACCGTCTACGCCACCGGCAACCCGGAGCGGATCGACCGGACCCTCGACGGGCTCAGGGCCGAGGCCGTCGGACTGCTCACCGCCCGGCCCGGATACCGGGGCTACGGACTGTTCGCCGACCGCGAGCTCGGCAAGATCACCATGGGTTCGTGGTGGGAGTCCGCGCAGGCCGAGCGGGACAGCGACCTGGAGCTGCGGGAGCGCCGCGCCGAGCTGCTGGCACCGTTCGAGGGCACCGTGGCCACCGACGTCTGGGAGGTCGCGGTGGACACCCCGCCCGGCGAGGCCGGGCCGGGCGCCTGGTTCCGCCTGGTGCGTACCGACGCCGACCCGGCCGCGGTGGACCGGATGACGGAGGCCTTCCGGGGCCGCGCGCTGCCGATGCTGGAGAAGGCGCCGGGGTTCGTCTCCGCCGCGATGCTGGTCGACCGGGCGACCGGCCGCGCCTCGGTGGGCGCGATCTTCGCCGACCGGGAGACGCTGGTGGCCTCGCGCGGTCCGCAGGCCGACGCCCGGGCCAGGGCGGTCGCGGCGGCCGGCGTCACGGTGCGGTCGCTGGAGGAGTTCGAGGTCGTCCTGCTCGACCGTCGTCGGCCGTAGGGCCCGCCGCTCCCGAACCGCCGCCCTCGAACCGCCGTCCTCGAACCGCGGTCCTCGAACCGTCGCCCGCGAGGCGACGACGGCCCCCGGCGTGTCGGCGGCCTCGCATAGGCTTCCGGTGTGGACGAACCGGACCTCTTCACCGCCGCCGCCGAGGAACGCCAGACCAGGGAGCCCGGCCGGGCGCCGCTGGCCGTACGGATGCGCCCGCGCACCCTGGACGAGGTGGCCGGGCAGCGGCAGCTGCTCAAGCCCGGCTCGCCGCTGCGGCGGCTGGTCGCGAGTTCGCGCGGGCCGGCGGCCACCAGCTCGGTGATCCTCTGGGGCCCGCCCGGCACCGGGAAGACCACGCTGGCGCACGTGATCAGCCAGGCCGTCGAGGGCCGCTTCGTCGAGCTGTCCGCGATCACCGCCGGGGTCAAGGAGGTCCGGGCGGTGATCGACGGCGCCCGGCGGGCGGTCGGGATGTCCGGCCGGGAGACGGTGCTCTTCCTGGACGAGATCCACCGCTTCTCCAAGGCCCAGCAGGACTCGCTGCTGCCGGCCGTGGAGAACCGCTGGGTCACCCTGATCGCGGCGACCACCGAGAACCCGTACTTCTCGGTGATCTCGCCGCTGCTGTCCCGCTCGCTGCTGCTCACCCTGGAGTCGCTGACCGACGAGGACATCCGGGCGCTGCTGCGCCGGGCGGTGGCCGACGAGCGCGGCCTGGAGGGCGCGCTGGAGCTGACCGAGGAGGCCGAGGACCACCTGGTGCGGCTGGCCGGCGGGGACGCCCGGCGGGCGCTCACCACGCTGGAGGCGGCGGCCGGGGCGGCGCTGGAGAAGGGCGAGCCGAGCATCACGCTGGCCACCACGGAGACGGCCGTCAACCAGGCGGCGGTCCGCTACGACAAGGACGGCGACCAGCACTACGACGTGGCGAGCGCGCTGATCAAGTCGATCCGCGGCAGCGACGTGGACGCGACCCTGCACTACCTGGCCCGGATGATCGAGGCGGGGGAGGACCCGCGGTTCATCGCCCGCCGGCTGATGATCTCGGCCAGCGAGGACGTCGGCCTGGCCGACCCGACGGCGCTGCAGACGGCGGTGGCGGCCGCGCAGGCGGTGGCGCTGATCGGCTTCCCGGAGGCGCGGATCATCCTCTCCCAGGCGGCGATCGCGCTGGCCCTGGCGCCCAAGTCCAACGCGGCCTACCTGGCGATCGACGCGGCGCTGGCGGACGTCCGGCAGGGCCTGGCGGGGGCGGTGCCGGCGCACCTGCGGGACGCGCACTACGGCGGCGCGGGCAAGCTCGGCCACGGCAAGGGCTACCGGTACCCGCACGACCTGCCGGAGGGCATCGCCGCCCAGCAGTACGCGCCGGACGCGGTGCACGGCCGGGAGTACTACCAGCCGACCCGGCGCGGCGGCGAGGCGCGGTACGCGGACGTCGTGGACTGGACCCGGGGGCGGCTGCGCGGGGAGCGGCGGAGCGAGCAGAAGGCGGATCGGAAGCCCGAGAAGCCGGAGCAGAAGCCCGCGCCGAAGGCGGAGCGGGAGCCCGAGCGGGAGCCCGGGCAGATGGGCGAGTGATCGGCGGCTATACTCGATCGGAGTGCCATGTCCCGGGACGGCGGCGGGGGAGACCCCACCGACCGGCCGCACCAGCGGGACATCGGCGGTAGGCCCCTTCCGAGGGGCCCGCACCAGGAGCGTCGCGCACCGTTTCGGTGTCGCGGGTGGCCCAGGTTCTGGGCCGGCCCGTGTGACAAGCACTCTCGTGCCCGGCTCCGGAGAGCGGCTGATCCCATCGCGCAGGCGGCGGGGTTTTCTCCGGGTCGCGACATGCGACCTCCGTCAACACCTGGTGAAAGCCGTATTCGTAAGCAAGGAAGGTTTGGTTCATGGCGAACCAGAAGCGTCCCAAGGTCAAGATCGCGCGTGCGCTCGGCGTGCCGCTGACCCCGAAGTCCGTCAAGTACTTCGAGGCCCGCCCGTACCCGCCCGGCCAGCACGGCCGTGGTCGCAAGCAGAACTCGGACTACAAGGTCCGTCTGCTCGAGAAGCAGCGTCTGCGCGCCCAGTACGACCTGAGCGAGAAGCAGATGGCGCGCGCGTTCGACCGCGCGAAGAAGGCCGAGGGCAAGACCGGTGAGGCGCTCGTCGCCGAGCTGGAGACCCGTCTGGACTCCCTGGTCCTGCGTTCGGGCATCGCCCGCACCATCTACCAGGCCCGCCAGATGGTCGTCCACGGCCACATCGAGGTCAACGGTGGCAAGGTCAACAAGCCGTCGTACCAGATGAAGCCGGGCTTCGTGGTGACCGTCCGCGAGCGCAGCAAGGAGAAGGTCCCGTTCCAGGTCGCCCGTGAGGGTGGCTACGCGGGTGAGGGCCAGACCCCGAAGTACCTCGAGGTCAACCTGAAGGCCCTGGCCTTCCGCCTGGACCGTGCGCCGCAGCGCAAGGAGGTCCCGGTGATCTGTGACGAGCAGCTCGTCGTCGAGTACTACTCGCGCTGACCCGCGAGCGGTTCCGCTCTTCGCAGGACCACGAGTGAGCCCCCGTCGCCTTTCGAGGCGGCGGGGGCTCGCCCCTTTTCCGGCCTGCGCCGGTCAGACGCTCTCGCCGGCCATCGCGGCGGCCAGCCGCAGGTGCGGGCGGGCCTCCTCGGTGCGGCCCTGGCGCTCCAGGGTGCGGCCGAGCATCATCCGGGCGTAGTCCTCGGCCGGGTCGGCGTCCAGGATCCGGATCAACTCGGCCTCGGCCTTGCCGAGTTGGGCGGAGTGGTAGTAGCTGCGGGCGAGCAGCAGCCGGACGGAGAGGTTGGCCGGCTCCTCGGCCAGCACGCCCTCAAGCATGCGGGCGGCGTCGGTGTACGCCTTGGAGTCGAAGTAGAACTTCGCCATGCGGTACTCGTCGGCGGCGTTGTGGACGGCCATGGTGCTCCTTCCGGGTGGATCCTTGCCTCCTCAAGCAACGGACAAGTTTCAACTATTCCGGACCGGCGAGGGAGCCGGAGCGGGCGGTACCGAGCAGGGCCCCGGACCGCGCTCGGGGCCCTCCGCGGAGCCTCCGCGGCCGAGCGCCCGGTACACGGCCTCGTCCAGGTCCAGCCGGGCGCCGGCCTCGTAGCACTCCCGGTACTCCTGCTCGGTCAGCCCGGCCCGGGCCCGCTCGGCGCACTCCTGGTGGGTGCCGAAGAAGTTCCGCGAGCCGAGGAACGGGGTGCCGACCGCGCGCCAGATCCGGTGTGCAGCGCCCTGCAGCACCCGGGCCTCGCGCAGGTCGCCCACCTCGTCCGGGCCGCTCGGCTCGGTCTCCAGCAACGCCAGCAGGTCGATCCCCAGCACGATGCCGAGCAGGTCGTGGAAGCGGTGGTTCAGCCGCACGCACTCCCGGGCCAGCGCGCGGGCCGCCTGGACCGCGCCGTCCAGCCAGTGCGAGTACGCCGTCGCGTACAGCACGTACGCGTACGCCCACTGCTCGCCGTGCTCCTCGCACAGCTCGCGGGCCTGGCCGAACCAGAGCTCACCGCTGTCCAGGTCGCCCTGGAACAGGTAGGCCAGGCCGAGCTCCAGCATGGCCATCACGACGTTGCTGTTGAGCTCGCCGATGGTCCGGTAGTGCCAGAGCGCCTCCTCGAACAGCTCGGCGGCGCGGTTCGGGTCGTCGCCGATCAGGGCGGCGCAGCCCTGGCGGTGGACGGCGTAGGCGAGGGCCCGGTCGTCACCGGTGTCCAGGGCCTGGCGGCGGCACTCCTCCAGGGCCGGACGCGCGGCCGCCAGGTCCCCTTGCAGCGTGGCCGTGTAGCCGGTCACCCAGAGCGCCTTGGCACGGGCCTCGGTGGGTTCGCGGTCCAGCGCGAGTGCGCGGTCCAGCCAGTGCCGGCCCTCGCCGAGGTGGCCGCAGCCGACCCAGTAGAACCAGAGCGTGCCGGCCAGCAGCAGGGCGATCTGCTCCTCGCCGGGCTCGCCGAGGCAGAACTCCAGCGCCGCGCGGAGGTTGGTGTGGGCCAGCTCGGTGCGTTCGGCGGTCTCCGCCTGGCGGGGGCCGAACCACTCGACCTCGCCCCAGGTGGCGACGCCCAGGTACCAGTCCCGGTGGCGGCGCAGCAGCCGCGGCTCCTCGCCGGCGGCGCGCAGCCAGTGGCCGCCGTACTCGCGCAGGGTGTCCAGCAGGCGGAAGCGGACGCCGAAGGCGCTGTCCTCGCGCAGCACCACGGACTTGGCGACCAGCTCGTCGAGCAGGTCCAGCACGTCCTCGGGCTCGATGCCGTCGCCGGCGCAGACGTACTCGGCGGCCTCGAGGTCGAAGCTGCCGGCGAAGATCGACAGGCGGGCCCAGAGTAAACGTTCCTGCACCGCGCAGAGCTCGTGACTCCAGCCGATCGTCGTCCGCAGCGTCTGGTGCCGCGGCAGGGCCGTCCGGGAGCCGCCGGTGAGCAGCCGGAAGCGGTCGTCCAGGCGGGCGGTGATCTGCTCCACGGACAGCGCGCGCAGCCGCCCGGCCGCCAGCTCCACGGCCAGCGGGATGCCGTCCAGCCGTCGGCAGAGCAGCCCGATCGCCTCGGCGTTGGCCTCGGTCACCGCGAAGGAGGGCAGCACCGCCCGGGCCCGGTCGGCGAACAGCCGTACCGCGTCCGGCAGTGCGCCGGGCCCCGCGGGGCCGGCCGGCGCCGGGTCGACCGGGAGCGGCGCGAGGGTCAGCAGGTGCTCGCCGGAGGCGCGCAGCGCGGTGCGGCTGGTGGCCAGCAGCCGCAGGCCGGGCAGCGCCCGCAGCAGTGCGTCCGCCAGCTCGGCGCAGGCCTCGACCAGGTGCTCGCAGCCGTCCAGCACCAGCAGCAGGCGGCGGCCGGCCAGTCGCTCGGTCAGCACGTCCAGCGGTGGACGGGCGGTGCCGTCGGTCAGTCGCAGGGCCTCCAGGACGGCGTGGCCGAGCAGCAGCGGGTCCTGCACCGGGGCGATGTCCACCAGCCAGGTGCCGTCGGGGAACACACCGCCCGCGCGGGCCGCCGCGCGCAGCGCCAGCCGGCTCTTGCCCACCCCGCCCGGACCGGTCACCGTCACCAGCCGGGCGGCGGCCAGCAGGCGCGCCAGTTCGGCCAGTTCCCGCTGCCGCCCGACGAAGCCGGTCACCTCGGCCGGCAACCGGCCGTGCTCCGGCTCGCGCGGCCCCGCCGAGGGCTCCCCGGGCTGTGCTGTCCAGTCGCCGGCCAAGCGCTGCTCCCGTGTTCCAGGCCGGACCGTTCGCGGCCCGGACGTGCTCCGGCCGTCCGCGCGACGGCCTGCCTGGCAGAACGAGGTGACCGGCGGGTAGGTTACGCGCGCGGATCGCACACCCGGTCGGACCTCCCGCGTCGACAACCCGGTCCGGAAACCGGGTGTGGGCGCGATAGGGTTCCGTCTGGAGAACAGCAAGGCGAGGGAGCGCGCAAAGGTGTCCATGGGAGAGCTGGCCGGATTGCTCGTCGCCGTCTTCTGGGCGGTCCTGGTCACCCTGCTCGCCGTGGTCCTGGTCCGCCTCTCGCGGGTGCTGAAGGAGGCCGCCGTCCTGGTCTCCGCCGTCACCGAGCAGGCCGTGCCGCTGCTGACCGACGCGGGCGCCGCCGTGCGCAGCGCCAACGAGCAGCTGGAGCGGGTGGACGAGATCACCGCCAACGTGCAGGACGCCGCCGCCAACGCCAACGCGCTCTCCTCCACCGTGGCCGCCACCCTGGGCGGACCGCTGGTGAAGGTCGCGGCCTTCAGCTACGGCGTCCGCAAGGCCGTCGCCAAGCAGCAGGGCAACCTGCCCTCCGTGCCGCTGCAGACCGGCGAGCGCGAGGAGCTGGCCCGGCTGATCCGGGCCGAGGTGCGCGCCGCGACCGCGCCCAGGGGCGGCCTGCTCTCCAGGGTCCGGCGAGCGGTGAGGGGCTGACGGCATGGCACGCATCTTCTGGATGGCGGTCGGCGCCGGCGCCGCGGTGTGGGCCATGAAAAAGGCCAACGGTGCGGTGCAGAAGCTCACCCCGGACAGCCTCTCCGGCACCGCCGCGCGCGGCGCGCTGCACCTGGGCGACCTCGCCAAGCAGTTCGCCCAGGACGTGCGGGCCGGCATGGCCGAGCGCGAGGAGCAGCTGAAGGACGACCTCGGGCTGCACGGCACCGCCGTCGTCGAGCCCCGGAGCGAGCTCCGGGGTGCGCGCAGAGTCCTGCGCGGCGAGCCGCAGTACCGAGCTATCTCGGCGGCGCCCGGCAGCCCGGCCGCCGCCCTGCCCCCCGCCCGCGGTTCCCGTACCGCTCCCCAAGCCATTGAAGAGACGCCCCGCCGCGCCCTGCCGCCGCGGGGCGGAACCCCGAACCGGAAGGACCACTAATGGAGTCGGCTGAGATCCGCCGCCGATGGCTGCGCTTCTTCGAGGAGCGCGGCCACACCGTCGTTCCGTCGGCGTCCCTGGTCGCCGACGACCCCACCCTGCTGCTCGTCAACGCCGGCATGGTGCCGTTCAAGCCCTACTTCCTGGGCGAGGTCAAGCCGCAGTTCTCGCGCGCCACCAGCGTCCAGAAGTGCGTGCGCACCCTGGACATCGAGGAGGTCGGGAAGACCACCCGGCACGGCTCCTTCTTCCAGATGTGCGGCAACTTCTCCTTCGGCGACTACTTCAAGGAAGGAGCCATCAAGTTCGCGTGGGACCTGCTCACCTCGCCCGTCGCGGACGGTGGCTACGGCCTGGAGAAGGAGAAGCTCTGGATCACCGTCTACAAGGACGACGACGAGGCCGAGCAGATCTGGCGTGACGTCATCGGCGTCCCCGCCGAGCGGATCCAGCGCCTCGGCATGAAGGACAACTTCTGGTCGATGGGCGTCCCCGGCCCGTGCGGCCCGTGCTCGGAGATCAACTACGACCGCGGCCCCGCGTACGGCGAGGAGGGCGGCCCGGCCGTCAACGGCGAGCGCTACCTGGAGATCTGGAACCTGGTCTTCATGCAGTACGAGCGCGGCCACGGCGACGGCAAGGACGGCTTCGAGATCCTCGGCGACCTGCCGAGCAAGAACATCGACACCGGCCTCGGCCTGGAGCGTCTCGCCGCCATCCTGCAGGGCGTCGACAACCTCTTCGAGATCGACACCAGCCGGATGATCCTCGACCGCGCCGCCGAGCTCACCGGCCACGCCTACGGCGCCGACCACAAGTCGGACGTCTCGCTGCGCGTGGTCACCGACCACATCCGCACCGCGCTGATGCTGGTCGGCGACGGCGTCACCCCCGGCAACGAGGGCCGCGGTTACGTGCTGCGCCGCATCCTGCGCCGCGCCATCCGCAACATGCGCCTGCTGGGTGCCACCGAGCCGGTGGCGAAGGAGCTCATCGACGTCGCCATCAAGGCGATGGCGCCGCAGTACCCCGAGCTGGAGAGCGACCGCAAGCGCATCGAGACGGTCGTCATCGGCGAGGAGGCGGCCTTCCTGCAGACCCTGAAGGCCGGCACCAGCCTGCTGGACGCCGCGGTCACCGAGACCAAGCAGTCCGGCGGCGTGGTGCTCTCCGGCGAGCAGGCGTTCAAACTGCACGACACCTACGGCTTCCCGATCGACCTCACCCTGGAGATGGCCGAGGAGCAGGGCCTCCAGGTGGACGAGTCCGGCTTCCGCCGCCTGATGCAGGAGCAGCGGGACCGCGCCAAGGCGGACGCCAAGGCCAAGAAGATGGGCCACGCCGACGTCGCCGCGTACCGCGAGGTCGCCGACAAGTCCGGCGCGAGCGTCTTCACCGGCTACGCCCTCACCGAGGGCGAGGCCACCGTCGTCGGCCTGCTGGTGGACGGCGTGCCCTCGCCGGCCGCCTCCGAGGGCGACGAGATCGAGCTCATCCTCGACCGTACCCCGTTCTACGCCGAGGGCGGCGGCCAGCTCGCCGACCACGGCCGGATCCGGCTGGAGTCCGGCGCGGTGGTGGAGATCCGCGACGTGCAGCAGCCCGTCCCGGGTGTCATCGTGCACTCCGGCGGCGTGCTGTTCGGCGAGGTCGTGCTGGGCGCCTCGGCGTACGCCACGATCGACACCGAGCGCCGCCGGGCGATCGCCCGCGCCCACTCGGCCACCCACCTGACCCACCAGGCGCTGCGCGACGCGCTCGGCCCGACGGCCGCCCAGGCCGGCTCCGAGAACGCCCCCGGTCGCTTCCGCTTCGACTTCGGCTCGCCCGCGGCCGTCCCGGGCAGCGTGCTGGTCGACGTCGAGCAGAAGATCAACGACGTGCTGGGCCGCGAACTCGACGTCACCGCCGAGGTCATGACGATGGACCAGGCCCGCAAGGCCGGCGCCATCGCGATGTTCGGCGAGAAGTACGGCGACGAGGTTCGGGTCGTCACCATCGGCGACTTCTCCAAGGAGCTGTGCGGTGGCACGCACGTCGGCAACACCGCCCAGCTGGGCCTGGTGAAGCTGCTCGGCGAGTCCTCGATCGGCTCCGGCGTGCGCCGCGTGGAGGCGCTGGTCGGCGTCGACGCGTACAAGTTCCTGGCCCGCGAGCACACCGTGGTCTCCCAGCTCACCGAGCTGGTCAAGGGCCGCCCGGAGGAGCTGCCGGAGAAGATCTCGGGCATGCTCGCCAAGCTCAAGGACGCCGAGAAGGAGATCGAGCGCTTCCGCGCCGAGAAGGTGCTGGCCGCCGCGGCCGGCCTGGCCGACTCGGCCGAGGACGTGCACGGCATCGCCGTGGTCGCCGCCCAGGTCGCCGACGGCGTGGGCGCGGACGAGCTGCGCAAGCTGGTCCTGGACGTGCGCGGCCGCCTCGGCTCGCGCCCGGCCGTGGTCGCCGCGTTCACCGTGGCGAACGACCGCCCGCTGACCGTGATCGCCACCAACGAGGACGCCCGCGGCCGCGGCATCAAGGCCGGCGAGCTGGTCCGGACCGCCGCCAAGACCCTCGGCGGCGGCGGTGGCGGCAAGGACGACGTCGCCCAGGGCGGCGGCTCCAACCCGGCCGCGGTCGGCGAGGCCATCGCTGCGGTGCGCGGTCTGGTCGCGGAGCGCGCCAGCTGATGGAGCAGGAGGAGAGGCCCTTCCGGCGTGGGCGGCGGATCGCCGTCGACGTCGGTGACGCCCGGATCGGGGTCGCGTCCTGCGACCCCGACGGGGTGCTCGCCACGCCCGTGGAGACCGTCCCGGCCGGCGTGAAGTCGCAGGCCAGGATCGCCGCCATCGTCGAGGAGTACGGCGCGATGGAGGTGATCGTCGGGCTGCCCCGCTCGCTGAGCGGCAAGGAGGGCCCGGCGGCGGAGAAGGTCCGGGCGTACGCGGCGCGGCTGGCCAACCGGCTCTACCCGGTGCCGGTGCGGCTGGTGGACGAGCGGATGTCGACCGTCACCGCGACCCACGGGCTGCGCGCCTCGGGGGTCAAGGCGAAGAAGGGCCGCTCGGTGGTCGACCAGGCCGCCGCGGTGGTGATCCTGCAGACCGCCCTTGAGTCCGAACGGGTGAGCGGACGCCCGCCCGGTGAGAGCGTCGAGGCGGTCGGCTGAGGAGCCTGATCTAACGTCCCGATTGAGGGGTCCGTGCGGACGCGTCCGCACGGACCCCTCAATCGGGACGTTAGATCAGGCTCCTCAGC
>NZ_JBEORY010000072.1:0-44949 GCF_040302665.1 Kitasatospora sp. NPDC097691
AAGGAACGGACGCTTCCTTCGGACCGCCTTCCAGCGGACCCTCCGGGCTTCGTTCTTTCGTGTTTCCAGCTTACCAGATGTTTTCCGCTCCGTTTTCCGGAGTTTCATTCATCCGATTCCCGCTGGCGGGATTTCCTGCAAACTTCGCTCCGAAGCTTATCAAAGCATTCGGTGTGCTCAGTCCGTGGGATTTGCTTCGTCGGAGGGCGCGCATTTCGTGAAACGCGCTCGCCTCGATTCGGCGGTGTCGTAGACACTAACGCCCGGGCCCGACCGTTGTCCAGTCAGTCCCAACCGTTCAAACCTACTAGCCCACCCCCACCACGTCAATGGTTTGGCCGAGATGAGTGAAGAGTAGCAGCTCAGAGGGGTGGTGATCACTCTGCTCAGGCCGCGACGGGCTGCAGATCCGCCCGATCGGCCGCATCCACGTCGCCGAACTCGCCGTCCTCCGCGGCCTTTCGGCCCAGGACCAGCGCATAGAGGAGGAAGGCCACCTCTGCCAGCACACCGATGGCGATTCGTGCCCAGGTGGGCAGGCCGGACGGGGTCACGAAGGCTTCGAGGATGCCGGAGACCGCCAGCACCGTGGCCAGGCCCATCGACATCCCGATGATCGAGCGGCCCTGTTCTGCCAGAGCCACGGCACGCGTGCGCGGACCGGGGTCGATGACGGTCCAGCCCAGGCGCAGGCCGAGGCCGCCGGCGACGAAGACCGCGGTCAGCTCCAGCAGGCCGTGCGGGATGAGCAGACCGAGGAAGACGTCGAGGCGCCCGGCGGAGGCCATCAGCCCGACGCCGATGCCGAGGTTCACGACGTTGGTCCACATCACGTAGATCACCGGGATGCCCAGCGCGATCCCGTAGAGCAGGCACTGCACGGCGATCCAGGCGTTGTTCGTCCAGACCTGCGCGGCGAAGGAGCTGGCCGGCCGGTCCGAGTAGTAGGCCTCGTACTGTCCGCCGGGGCGGGTCAGTTCCCGCAGCCGGTCGGGGGTGGCGAGGCTGTTTCGGACCTCCGGGTGGGTGGCCATCCACCAGGCGAGCAGTGCGGTGCCGAGCAGCGAGAGGACCGCGACCGGCACCCACCAGCGGCGCGCGCGGTAGAGGGCGGCCGGGAAGCTCACCGTGTAGTAGCGGGCGACGTCCTGCCACCCGTTGGTGCGGGAGCCGGTCACCGCGCTGCGGGCGCGCGAGACCAGGCCGGTCAGGCGGCTGAGCAGGGCCGGGTCGGGTGCGGCGGCCTGGACCTTGGCGAGGTGGCCGGTGGTGCGCTGGTAGAGGGTGACCAGTTCGTCCGCCTCCTCACCGGTGAGCCGGCGTCGGCGGGCGAGGGCGTCCAGCCGTGCCCACTCCCCCTGGTGGGTGGCGACGAAGACGTCCAGGTCCATTCGGCGGCTCCATGATCGGCGGTGGGCGCGGACGTGCGTGCGCGGGCGGGTACGGACGGACACGTGCGGCCCAGCATGCCAGCAGCGTCCCGGGCGGCCGCCCCCGGGGATCTCACTTCCCGTGCGCCCGCCGGGCCCCGTATGTTGGCGGCTGCGGATCAGACTGCGGAGAGCGGGGCGTGGGGGGCCGGTCCGGACCGAATCCCTCCACAGCGCTGCCGCCCCCGGCGGTCCCGGATCCCCATGGGCGAGCCGTACGGGCTCCAAGAGCGTGAACGGACAGGTGTCTTGAGCGACCTGGTGACGGGTGAGGCGGTCGTCCTCGGCCTGCAGACGGCGAAGCTTCCGAGTCGGGCACTGGCGATCGTGCTCGACCTGCTCGTGGAGTTCGCCGCCCTGCTGGTGGTCACGCTGCTGCTGAGCGTCGCGCTGGTCGGCCTCGACGGCGCTGCCCTGGCAGCCACGATGATCGGCATGACGGTGTTCTTCCTGGTCGCCGTCCCCGTGATGGTCGAGACCTTCAGCCACGGGCGCTCGCTCGGCAAGGCCGCGCTCGGCCTGCGGGTGGTGCGCACCGACGGCGGCCCGGTGCGGTTCCGGCACTCGCTGGTGCGAGGGCTGGTCGGGTTCTTCGAGCTGATCGCGCTGTCCGGCTCCCCGGCCGTGATCACCTCGGCGGTGAACTCGGAGGGCAAGCGGCTCGGCGACATCTTCGCCGGGACGGTGGTCGTCCGGGAGCGCACCCCGGGCGCGGGCGGCTCCGCCACCCCGCTGCCGCCGGTGCACCCGCACCTGCTCCAGACGATGGGCCCCGAGCTGATCGCGATGGACTTCTCCGCCGTTCCGGAGCCGCTCTGGCTCGCCGTCCGCCAACTCCTCAGTCGGATCGGCCAGTTGGACCAGTCGGTGATGAACCGGATGACCGCCCGGCTGGCCGAGGACCTGTCCGCCCGGATCGGGCACCCCGTTCCCCCGGGGCTGCACCCGGCGGCGTACCTCGGCGCGGTGCTCACCGAGCGCCAGCGGCGGGAGTGGACGCGCGCCCAGCAGCAGCTGTGGGCGGCCGGACCGATACCCCCGCAGGTGCCCGCGCCCCGCCCGGCCTCCGGTCCGGTGCCCGGCACGGCCGACGGCCGGCCGCACCGGGTCCTCGGCGTTCCGACGGCCCCCGCCCCGCCGGCCTCCGCACCGACGGCGCCCACTCCCACGGCAACGGCGCCCACCGCCCCCATCCCGGCTGCACCGACCGCGCCCGCCCCGGTCGCACCGACGGCCCCGTCCTTCGACAAGCCCCCCGCCGGCACCGGCTTCGCCCCGCCCTCCTGAGCACAGGCCCTCCCGACCACAGGCCCTCCTGACCCACAGGCCCTCCTGGCCCGCAGGCCGACCGAGCCACAGGCCGGCGCGAGCCACGCGCCGGCCCGAGTCACAGCCAGACCCGGCGCCCCGCTACTCCTCCTCGTCCTCCCCCACCCGCCAGGCGTTCGGCTGCGACTCCAGCTCCTCCAGCTCGATCCCGCCCGCCGCCAGCACCACGTCCCCCGCCAGGTGGACGACCTGCTGCTCCCCCGTCTCCAGGTCCGCGACCTGGTACCGCTCGACGAGCAGCGGCCCCGAGTCCGTCTCGTGGGTGTCGACGCCCTCCAGCAGCCACCCCTGGTCGAGGGTGCGCGGCGCCAGGACCGGCTCGGTGAACGCCACCAGCCGCACCCGCGCGCTCGCCCCCTCCCGCAGCCGCAGCAGCCGGGCGGTGGCGACCAGGAAGCCGGGCGAGCGGCCGGTGAAGGCGTGCGCCCGGTCGTGCCCCTCCACCGCGTGCTCGCCGCCCGGGTCCGCCGCGTCCGTCCGCACCCAGGCCACGCCGTCCACCGCCCCGCCGCGCACCTGCCAGCCCCCGGCCCGCAGTTCCATCCGCAGCGGCCGGGCCCGCGAGTCCAGCGTGAGGTCGACGCCGCCGATCACCCGGCCGTCCGGTGCGTAGGTCTTGGAGACGTACCGCCACCCGGCCGCCCCGGGAGCGCAGCTGAAGCGCTCCTCGCCGAGCAGGACGTGGTCGTGCGTGTCGTGGAGCGAGTACCGGCCATTGGGCATGCCCGAAAGACTACGTGCGCATCTCACGTCCGACTCACGTGCAACGTTCTGCGGTGGCCCGCGCATTAGGGGGGTGGACGGCACCGAACCGGTGCCGCCGCCACTACGAGAGGGGGTGCAGATGGCGAAGCAGACGCGCGACGCGGAGTTCACGGAGTACGTGGCCTCCAGGAGCGGCTGGCTGCGGAAGGTCGCCTATCTGCTGTGCGGGGACTGGCACCGGGCCGACGACCTGGTCCAGGAGACGATCACCAAGCTGTACGTGAACTGGGCGAGAGCCTCGCGGATGGAGAACCGGGACGGCTACGCGCGCCGGGTGCTGGTGAACACCTTCCTGGCCGAGCAGCGCTCCCCGTGGTGGCGCCGCACCGTCCGTTCCGGGACCGATCCGGACGCGGCGGCCGACGGTGCCGACCTGGACGCCGCCCTCGACCTGCACCGGGCACTCGCCGCCCTTCCGCCCCGTCAACGGGCCACGGTGGTGCTGCGCTACTACTGCGACCTGTCGATCGAGCAGGCCGCCGAGGCCCTCGGCTGCTCCTCCGGCAACGTCAAGAGCCAGAGCTCCCGTGCGCTGGACACCCTCCGCAGCAAGCTCACCGCCCGTCCCGCCGTCGCCGAGAGGATGTCATGACCACCACCGATCCCCACGACCTGACCAACCGTCTGACGGCCCTGGCCGACGAACCCGCACCGCCTCCGGGTTTCGACGCCGGCCGCTCCCTGGCCGAGGGCGCGACGCGGCTTCGCCGGCGCAGACTGGCCGTGCTCGGCACCGTCGCGGGCGCGACGGCCGCGGTGGTGGCCGGCGGCGCCCTCCTGCTTCCGGGCCCCGGCACCGCCGCACCCGTGCTGCCCGCCGCACCCGCGGTGGCCACCACCGCGCCCCCGACGCCCGTGCCGTCACCGACCGCCGCACCGACCCGGGCCGGGGCCGACCCGCTGACCCCTGAGCTCCGGTTCGGCTGGCTGCCGGAGTGGGCCGACGGCGACAACGGTGTCGGGTACCAATCCGCCTTCCACGGGTTCGATTTGGAGGCGAACGGCCGGGGCGGGAACGCCCCGCGGCTGCAGCTCAGGCTGTACCCGGCCGGGGCGCGGCCCTCGATGACCGGGACGCCCGGAAGCACGGTCCGGGCGGAGGAGGCCGAGCCGGTCGACGGCCGGAGCGCCTACTGGGTGGTCTCCGACGCGCCGCCGTACGACCACCAGCCCACCCTGCGGTGGCTGACGCCCTCGGGCCGCTGGGCGGAGCTCGCGGGCACCGACGGCCGGCCCGCCGACATCGCCCGGGAGGTCCTGCACAAGGTGGCCGCCGGGGTCCGGTACGGCACGTGGGACGTCCCGCTGCCGGTGCGGATCACCGGACTGCCTGCGGCGTTCAAGGTCACCAACGTCCAGCTGGCGCGTCCGGACGCGAACGCCAAGGTCCCCTGGAGCATGTGGCTGATGCTGGAGGCGGAGGGCAAAACCGTCTGGTTGTCCGTGAAGCCGTCCGCCGCCGGGTCAACGGCATCGCCGACCGGGAAGGACGGGTCGCCGATCACCGGCCCGTGCTCCGCCGACAACGGGGTGCAGGTGTGCGTCGGAGCCGGGGCCGAGCTGCCGCCCTCGCTGGCGCAGCTCGGCGGCCTCCCCTGGCTGCTCGCCCACACCACGGCCCTCGGCCCGGACGCGAGCACCTGGACGACCGACGTCCTGCGCTGAGCACGACCGGAACGGCGCTGCGCAGAACCGGAACACGCCGGTGGCCGGCACCCCCGCGCGGGGATGCCGGCCACCGGCGTTCGTGCCTCAGCGGCGCCGCATCAGTAGCGGTACTGCTCCGCCTTGTACGGGCCCTCGACCGGAACGCCGATGTAGTCGGCCTGGTCCTGGGTCAGGGTGGTCAGCTTCACGCCCAGCGCGTCGAGGTGCAGGCGGGCGACCTTCTCGTCCAGGTGCTTCGGCAGCACGTAGACGCCGATCGGGTACTGCTCGGTCTTCGTGAACAGCTCGATCTGGGCGATCGTCTGGTTCGCGAAGGAGTTGGACATCACGAAGGACGGGTGGCCGGTCGCGTTGCCCAGGTTCAGCAGGCGGCCCTCGGACAGCATGATGATGGTGTGGCCGTCGGCGAAGCGCCACTCGTGGACCTGCGGCTTGACCTCGGTCTTCACGATGCCGGGCAGCTTCGCCAGGCCCGCGATGTCGATCTCGTTGTCGAAGTGGCCGATGTTGCCGACGATCGCCTGGTGCTTCATCTTCTCCATGTGCGAGGCAAGGATGATGTCCTTGTTGCCCGTGGTGGTGATGAAGATGTCCGCGATCGAGACGACGTCCTCCAGGGTGGTGACCTGGTAGCCGTCCATCGCCGCCTGCAGCGCGCAGATCGGGTCGATCTCGGTGATGATCACGCGGGCGCCCTGGCCGCGCAGCGACTCGGCGCAGCCCTTGCCCACGTCGCCGTAGCCGGCGACGACGGCGACCTTGCCGCCGATCAGCACGTCGGTGGCGCGGTTGATGCCGTCGATCAGCGAGTGGCGGCAGCCGTACTTGTTGTCGAACTTCGACTTGGTGACGGCGTCGTTGACGTTGATCGCCGGGAACAGCAGCTGGCCGTCACGGTGCATCTCGTACAGGCGGTGGACACCGGTGGTGGTCTCCTCGGTCACGCCCTTGATGGTGGCGGCGACCTCGGTCCACTTGTTCGGGGTGTCCTTGAGGGTGCGGTTGAGCAGCTCCAGGATGATCCGGAACTCGTCGTTGTCCGCGGTGGACGGGTCCGGCGCGGCACCGGCCTTCTCGAACTCGACACCCTTGTGGATCAGCAGGGTGGCGTCGCCGCCGTCGTCCAGGATCATGTTCGGGGTCTTGCCGTCAGGCCAGGTCAGCGCCTGCTCGGTGCACCACCAGTACTCCTCCAGGGTCTCGCCCTTCCAGGCGAAGACCGGCACGCCCTGCGGGTTCTCCGGGGTGCCCTCCGGGCCGACGGCGATGGCGGCGGCCGCGTGGTCCTGGGTGGAGAAGATGTTGCAGGAGCACCAGCGGACCTCGGCACCGAGCGCCGTCAGGGTCTCGATCAGCACGGCGGTCTGGATCGTCATGTGCAGCGAGCCGGTGATGCGGGCGCCGGCCAGCGGCTGCGACTCGGCGTACTCCGCACGGATCGCCATCAGGCCGGGCATCTCGTGCTCGGCCAGCTGGATCTCCTTGCGGCCGAACGGCGCCAGGGAAAGGTCGGCGACCTTGAAGTCACCGGTGATGTCGGTCGACATGCGTCTGCTCCTCGCTGATGGGGGTGGGGCCGAAGGTCCGGATGTGCGTCGCGCGCGGCAGGCCGTACGGGTGCACGGCCGCGCCGGGGCCACCGGATCCCCGCGGTGGCGGACCGGCTCCCTGCGCAGCACAAACCGTCGGAGGACCTCTCTCCCTCGACCGGCGCACACCCTACGGGCGCGGGCCGCCGATCGACCGCCATCAGCAGCGACGTTCTGGCTCTGGTGACGAATCTACACCGACGGCCCCACGGGCCGTCTGCCGATGACCGATTTCGATCCCCGATCCGACCGGGGCTCAAGCCCCGCCCCAGGACCTCGGCGAGGCCTCCGGATACCCGGGCCCCGAGCCCCGGCCCGGCCCGTCAGTGCGCGGCCTCCGGGCCCGGCCCGCCGGGCGTGGCGGCCGGGTCCTCGCCCGCCGCGGCCTTCTCGGCGCTGTAGACGTCGGGCTCCAGGTAGATCGCCCGCGCGATCGGGACGGCGGCCCGGACCCTCTCCTCCGCCGCGTCGATCGCCTCCGCCACCCGGGCGGCGCTGTCCTCGGCGTTGACGGCGATCTTGGCGGCGATCAGCAGCTCCTCCGGGCCGAGGTGCATGGTCCGCATGTGGATCACCCCGGTGACCGACCGGCCGTCCACCAGCGCCTCGCGGATCCGCCGCACCGAGTCCTTGTCGGCGGACTCGCCGAGCAGCAGCGACTTGGTCTCCAGGGCGAGCACCACGGCGATCACCACCAGCAGGACGCCGATGCACAGGGTGCCGATGCCGTCCCAGACGCCGTCACCGGTGATCACCGTGAGCGAGACACCGAACAGCGCGAGCACCAGGCCGATCAGCGCGCCGGTGTCCTCCAGCAGCACGACCGGCAGCTCCGGCGCCTTGGCGGTGCGGATGAACTGGATCCAGTTCTGCCCGCCCTTGAGCTTCGCCGACTCGCGCATCGCGGTGAGGAAGGACCAGCCCTCCATCGCGATCGCGAAGACCAGCACGCCGACCGCCCAGACCCAGGAGTCCAGCGCCTCGGGGTGGTTGATCTTGTGCCAGCCCTCGTAGATCGCGAACAGGCCGCCGACACTGAACAGCACGATCGCCACCAGGAAGGCGTACACGTAGCGCTCGCGGCCGTACCCGAAGGGGTGCTCCTCGTCCGCTTCCCGGCGCGCCCGCTTGCTGCCGACCAGCAGCAGCACCTGGTTGCCGGAGTCGGCCACCGAGTGCACGCCCTCGGCCAGCATCGAGGAGGAGCCGGTGAAGCCGAAGGCGGTGAACTTGGCCGCCGCGATCGCCAGATTCGCGGACAGCGCCGCCACCAGTGCCTTGGTGCCGCCTTCGGTGCTCATGCCTGAATGTCCTTCACGGGTTCGGGTCGGCGTCCTCGATCGCTTACCGTACCGGCCCGACGGCCCGGCCCGTTCGACCGTCTCAGGACTGCGCGGCAGCCAGGCCCAGGTAGACGGCGGCGAAATCGGTCAGCGCGACCAGGTCGGCCAGCCCGTGCAGCGCGTCCGGCCGGCCG
Source organism: Kitasatospora sp. NPDC097691 (assembly GCF_040302665.1). Lineage (NCBI taxonomy): Bacteria > Bacillati > Actinomycetota > Actinomycetes > Kitasatosporales > Streptomycetaceae > Kitasatospora > Kitasatospora sp. NPDC097691. The sequence continues at coordinate 8,259 of NZ_JBEORY010000072.1, forward strand.
CTGGCGTACTCGGTCAGCCGGACGTCGTGCGCGGCGGCCAGCCGGTGCGCCCGGGTCACCCCGAAGCTGCGCGGGCCCGCGGCCTCCTCCGGCACCTCGACCGGGCCGTCCTGCTCGCCCTGCGGTCCGGCCGTGCCCGGGGCGTGCCGCAGCAGCAGGACCTGCAGGTGCAGCGGGTCCGGCTCCTCGACCCGGTCGCGGAAGAAGTCGTCCGGGTCCGCGCCCGCGCCCAACTGGCCGGTGAACATGCCGCGGTGGGCGGTGAGCACCTGCGGCAGCTCCCCGGCCAGCGCCGGCCGCCCGGCCCGGTCGGCCAGCTGGGCGGCGAAGCGGGCGGCGGCCGCCCCGGCGACCGGGCCCTCCGCCCACAGCAGCGGAACCGTCCCGGCCAGCCGCGCTGCCAGGCCCTTCGCCGGGTTGGTGTACGCGGCGGCGTCCGGGCGGCAGCGCACGGCGGTGGCGTCCAGCAGGTCGGCCACGCCCGGCAGCGCGTCGTACGGCAGCTGGGTGATGCCGATCTTCTGGGCGAGCGCCAGCAGCGGGGTGAGGTGGGACCACAGCGCGGCCGGGTCCTCGGCCGGGAGGTCCGGCTCGGCGGCCGCGGCGGGCGGGCCGTCCTCGGGCAGCACCGAGGTCACGTACGGCAGCGGCAGCGCGCGCACCTGCAGCGCGGCCTCGGCCAGCGCGCTGCCCGCCGGGGCGGTGACGACGATCGCGCAGCCGCGCGCGTAGGCCTGTTCGGCGAGGGCGACCAGGCCCTGCTCGCCGCCGTCGGCGGAGCTGATCGCCAGCAGGTCGAGCGGGCCGGCCCAGCCGGGCAGCTGCCAGCCGAGCCCGGCGGTGAAGGCGGGCGGGGCACCGGCCCGGTCGGCGCGCGGGGCGGCCGCCTCGGTCGGCGGCAGCGGGACGACCAGGCTCGCCGTGCCGGCCAGCGCGGCCAGCATCCCGGCCGCGGTCAGCGCGCTGCCGTGCCCGGCGACCAGGACGGCCCGCGGGCGGCCGTCCGGGCTCAGCCGGTCGAGGCCGGCCGCGTCGGCTTGGCGCAGCGCGGTGCGGACCCGGGCGCCGGCACCGGCCAGGGCCAGCAGCGCGCGGTCCTGGTCGGCGCGCTGGAGGGCGGCCGGATCGTCGAGCAGGGTGTCGTCGAGCATGCGGCGGGCCTCCGGCTGCGGTCCTGGGCGGCTGGCGGGGTGGGGCTACGCCCCCAAGGATCAGGCCGGGCGGCGGGCCTCGTCCACCAGGAGGACCGGAATGCCGTCGCGGACCGGGTACGCGAGGCCGCAGTCCGCGCCGGTGCAGACCAGCTCGGGCTGCTCCTCGGTGCCGCCCTCGGCGAGCGCGGCCCGGCACTGCGGGCAGACCAGGATCTCCAGCAGGAAGGATTCGAGCTTCATGGGGGCTCTCCAAAGTTCGGTGGTGGCGCGGAGGTGCCCCGGCCGATAGGAAACCCTACCGGCCGGGGCACCGCGCGCCGTGGTCAGGCGCGTCCGCTCAGCCGCGCCCGCTCAGGCACGTCCGCTCGGTCTGTCCGCTCGGTGTGTCCGCTCAGCCGCGGACGATGGCGAGCACGCCGTCGCGCAGCTCGGCCATCTTCGCCGGGTCCTTGGCCTCGACGTTCAGGCGCAGCAGCGGCTCGGTGTTGGAGGCACGCAGGTTGAACCACCAGTCCGGGCCGGCCACGGTCAGGCCGTCCAGCTCGTCCACCGCGGTACCCTCCAGGCCGGCGTAGGCGGCACGGACGGCGACCGTGCTGGCGGCCTGGTCGGCGACGGTGCTGTTGATCTCGCCGGAGGCGGCGTAGCGGTCGTACTCGGCGGTGAGCTCGGACAGCGTGCCCGGCTGGCCGCCGAGGGCGGCCAGCACGTGCAGCGCGGCCAGCATGCCGGTGTCGGCGCGCCAGAAGTCGCGGAAGTAGTAGTGCGCGGAGTGCTCGCCGCCGAAGACGGCGTCGGTGACGGCCATCTCCTGCTTGATGAAGGAGTGGCCGACCCGGGTGCGCACCGGCTTGGCGCCCAGCTCGCGGACCACCTCGGGGACGGTCCAGGAGGTGATCAGGTTGTGGATGATCGTGGGCTCGGCCTCGCCGGCGGCCCGGGCGCGGGCGATCTCGCGGGCGGCGACCAGGGCGGTGATCGCGGACGGGGAGACCGGCTCGCCGCGCTCGTCCACGACGAAGCAGCGGTCGGCGTCACCGTCGAAGGCCAGGCCGATGTCGGCGCCGACCTCGCGGACCTTGGCCTGCAGGTCGACCAGGTTCTTCGGGTCGAGCGGGTTGGCCTCGTGGTTCGGGAAGGTGCCGTCCAGCTCGAAGTACATCGGGACGAGCTCGATCGGCAGGCCGTCGAAGACGGTCGGCACGGTGTGGCCGCCCATGCCGTTGCCGGCGTCCACCGCGACCTTGAGCGGGCGGATCGCGGTGAGGTCGACCAGGCCCAGCAGGTGGTCGGCGTAGCCGCGCAGGGTCTCCTGCTCGGAGAGCGCGCCGGGCTTCACGTCCTTGGCCGGGATCGTGACGGTGTCGTCCTCGGCGGTCCAGGACTCGACCAGCTCGCGGATCTCGGACAGGCCGGTGTCCTGACCGACCGGGGCGGCGCCGGCCCGGCACAGCTTGATGCCGTTGTACTGGGCCGGGTTGTGGCTGGCCGTGAACATCGCGCCGGGCAGGTCGAGCTTGCCGCTGGCGTAGTACAGCTGGTCGGTCGAGCAGAGCCCGATCTGCACCACGTCGGCGCCGTAGGCCGCGGCGCCCTCGGCGAAGGCCAGGCTGAGCGACGGGGAGGAGGGGCGCATGTCGTGGCCGACGACGATCGCGGACGCGCCGGTGACCTGCACGAACGCGGCACCGAAGGCCCGGGACAGGCTCTCGTCCCACTGGTCCGGGACGACGCCTCGGACGTCGTACGCCTTCACGAGCTGCTTGAGGTCGCGCACTGCGGCTCCACCCTGGTCTCTGTACTGGTCGGTCACGGTACGGCCACCGCCCGTCCGGTCGACGGGCGCGGTGGCGGTAGACCGGCAGCGTACCCGGGCCGGACGAACGCCCCGTGCCGGGAGAGGCGTCAGTTGTCGGGCGAGCGCAGCACCCGGAGGTGGCCGCGGCGGCTTCCCTCGGTGGACTCCCCCTCGGGCGCGCGGCCCTGACGGGGGGTCTGTGGGCGGGCGGCCTCGCGCACGGCGTTGGCGAGGGCCTCCAGGTCGTCGCTGCTGCGGCGCAGCGGCCCGGCCTCGGCGGCGAGCCGGACGACTTCCCAGCCGCGCGGGGCGGTGAGGCGCTCGGCGTGCTCGGCGCACAGGTCGTAGCAGTGCGGCTCGGCGTAGGTGGCGAGCGGGCCGAGGACGGCGGTGGAGTCCGCGTAGACGTACGTCAGCGTCGCGACGGCCGGCCGGCCGCACGCGGTCCGCGAACAACGACGTACAGAGCTCACGAGGGTGGACGGTACCGCACTCCCCGCCGGGGAGCGAAGACCGCCTGCCCGGAGGGTGTGCCGTGTCGCCCTCCGAGCGCCGGGGACGCGTATCGGCCGCCCCGGGCGATTCCCCGCCGGAGTGGTCCACTTCCGACCGTCCAAGGACTACTCTCGGCAGTGATATGGACAGCTCCGCACCGCAGTCATCGACAGGCCCAGCGCGCCGCCCCCGGCACCGCGACCGGCACGGCAGGGGGATGCGCGGCCCGCTGGCGCCGCCGCAGGTGCCGATCTCGCTCACCCGTTCCGAACTGTTCGACGACTACGTGCGCGAGTCGGTGGAGCGGCTGGAGCGGCGTTGGCCGCAACTGATCGAGGTGGAGTTCGCCGTCCAGGAGGTGCCGCTGCACGAGCCGGACGGCGCCGACGCCGAGGACGGCGTGCCGCTGGGGCGGGTGTCGCCGGGCAAGCAGGGGCGCAAGAGCCAGATCGTGGTCTACCGGCGGCCGGTGGAGATCCGGGCGAAGACCCGGGAGGACCGCGCGGCGCTGGTGCACGAGATCCTGATCGAGCAGGTCGCCGAGCTGCTGGGGCTCTCGCCGGACGCCATCGACCCGCGCTACGACGAGGACTGACACGGGGGCGGCACCCAACCGGTGCCGCCCCCGCCGTCCTCGCTCAGTGCAGGACGACGCCCGGGTCCTGGGCGGCCTGCGGGACCTTGACGGTGCTGTGGTCGTCGCGCAGTGCCTGGACGGTGAACATCGGCACGTCCTTGGTGGGGACGGAGAGCATCCGGGCGGCGACCACCGGGCCGCCCGAGACGGTCTCCACGCTGAGCGCGAAGACGCCGTTCAGCCCGGCGGGCTCGGGCGCCGGGAGGGCGACCGTGCCGCCGGCCGGCAGCTGGACCTCCTTGGTGGCCGGGGTGCCGCCGCCGCTGCCGGCCGAGGCGGTGACCCGGACGGTGGCGGCGTCACCGGTGGAGGTCAGGTACAGCGTGGAGCCGCCGGCCCGGTTGTCGGCGACGCTGCCGCGGGCGCCGACCGGGTCGCTGCCGGTGAGCCAGGCCGCGTCGGACTTGCCGTTGGCGGCCGCCCGGTCGATCCGCAGCCCGGCCACGATCGGGGTCGGGTGCTTGGGGTCGCTGGGCGACAGCCGCAGCCCGGCGACCTCGTCCCGGGTGACCTTGCCGAGGTCGACGGCGGCCACCATGCCCGCCTTGACGTGGATCGACTCGTTGCCGGCCGGGGAGAACCAGCCGTTCTTGCCGGAGAGCTGGATCTTCAGGTCGGCGTCGTCCTCCGGTGGTGCCCAGACCACCAGTCGGGCGGCGGCCGTGTCGGCGGGCAGGCCGGACATCGCCTGGGTGGCGGCCGGGGCGGCCGAGGCCGGGATCCAGTCGGCGCCCTTGCTTCCGTCGGCGGCGTGCAGTGCGGCGCCGACGCGGCCGGAGCGGACCACCACGTGCACCGCGAGGTCGGTGACGGCGCCCTTGCTGAGGGTCGACAGCAGGACGGACTGGGAGCTGCCGGGGGCGACGGTGAGGCCGTTGGCGGCGTCGTTCTCGATCAGGCCCTTGTCGCCGTACAGCTTGATGTCGACCACCGCGGCGGAGGACTCGGTGTTGACCAGGCTCAGGTAGTCGACCCGGTCGGCGGCGGTGCTGGCCCCGGCGAACCAGAAGCCGGTGCCCGCCGGGGTGCAGGTGAGGCCGGACAGGCCGAGGCCGCGCGGCTCGGTGACGACGGTGGTCTGGGTGACGGTGAAGCCCGGGGCGAGGGCGCCGGTGGCGAGGGCGCCGGTGCCGGGTGCGGTGTCCCCGTTGGCCGCCGGGCCGGTGACCGGGGTGCCCGGCTTGGCCAGCGTCAGCCGGGCGTCGGCGGGCGCGGCGTTCTTGTCCTTGGCCTGGGCGCTCGGGGCGCCCGAGCCGGTCGGGGCCGGGGTCGCGGTCGCCGTGGCCGTGGGGGTGGGGGTGGCCGCGGCCGAGGGGGTGCCGGAGGGCTGCGCGGCGGGCGCGGCGGGCGCGGCGGGCGCGGCCTCGTCGGAGAGCCAGCCGGTGCCGCCGGTGGCGGAGCCCGTCCCGGACGGGGTGTAGGCGGTGAGCGTGGTCGAGCCGGTCAGGCCCTGCAGCGGCTGCGGGCAGACCGCGCCCGTCCGCTCGACCTGCGCGGTGGTCGGGGCCGCTCCGCCGTCCGCCGCGGCCGGGGCGGCCGGCGGGCGCACCTGGGCGATGCCGAACACCGCCGCGAGCACCACGGCCGCGGCGAGCAGGGACTGGGTGGTCCTGGTCCCGCCGGCCTTCCCGGCGAACCGGCCGGGCCCGGCGGCCGGGGCGGGCGCGGCCGGCTCCGGCGCGAAGGCGGTCCCGACGGGCTCGGGGGCCTCGTCGGCGCCGGACTTCTTCCTGAATGCGGGCTTCTTCATCGCGGGTCAGCTCCCCGATCCGGGCTGGTGCGGGTACCGGCCGGTCCCGTTGGGGTCGTTCGGGTCGTAGTAGGGCTGCTCGGCCGGCGGCTGTCCCGGCTGCCAGGGCTGCTGGTGATCCGGCTGCCGGTACGCGTCGTAGCCGTACTGCTGCTCCGACTGGTACGGCTGCTCGTAGCCCTGCTGGGGGTAGGCCTGCTGTCCGTGGCCGTCGTAGCCCTGGCCGTCGTACTCCTGGGCCTCGTAGCCCTGGCCGCCGTACGGCGCGGCCACCGGCGGCTGGGCCGCGTACTGGTCGTAGCTGTACGGGTCGGCCTGCTGGTACGTCTGGTACGGGTCGGTGTACGGCTCGGCCTCCTGGACGGCGGCGGCCGCCTGGACCGCCTCGGTCACCGGTTCGGCGGTCGGCTGCGCCGGGATCGCGCCCGGCCGGCCCTCGTACACCCCGGCGTCGTCGGCGCCGGGCTCGGCGCCCTCGCCGCGCTCGGCCATCCGGCGGGCCCGGCGGCTGCCGGGGGCGGGGGCCTGCGCCTGGGCGGCGGCGGCCAGCGCGGCGGCGGCCACCACCTCCTCGGGCAGGTCGTCGTCGTTGTGGTTGCGGCGACCGGGCAGGGCCAGCACCAGGATGGTCAGGCCGAGCAGCACCTGGGCCCAGATCCAGCCGGTGTGGGCGAGGCTGCCCTCCCGGGTGACGCTGAGCTTGCCGGCGGAGGCCGGGAGCTTGAAGCCCTGTGCCCAGCCGTCGACCGTGGTGGGCTCCAGCGCGGTGCCGTCCAGGGTGGCCTTCCACTCGGGTGCGGCGGACTCGGCGAGGCGCAGCACCCGGCCGTCGGGGCCGGCCGGGACGGTGGTCGCGAGGTCGCGGGTCCCGGACGGGACGACCACCGGGCCGGCGCCCGGGGTGGTGATCACCGCGCGGACCGCGGGGGCGCCGCTGACCTGCCAGAGCGCGGTGCCGTTGTCCTGGTTGGCCTTGACCAGGCCGGGCGTGGCGTCCAGGACGTCCTTGAAGACGTCGATCACCGGCTGCTCGACCAGCACGTAGGCGATGCCGTAGCCGGCCAGGGCACCGGCCTGGTCGGCGCCGGAGCCGGCCAGCAGGCTGCCGACCATCCGGTTCAGGCCGTCCTGGGTGCCGGTCGCCGGGTCGACGGTGGACTCGGCCTGGCCGAGCGTCAGGCCGGCGCCGCGCAGCACGGTGTAGCGGACGGCGCCACCGCCCTTCTCCCCGGTGACGACGAGGGTGCGGGACCGGTCGGTGGTGCCGGCCTCCTCCGCGATGAAGGCGGGCACCTGGCCGGCCTCGGCGCGGTTCAGCGGCTTGCCGGCGCCGGTCAGCGCCCACCACAGGCCGGTTCCCAGGGGGGCCAGCACGGCCGCGGCCACCACCAGGGCGGCCACCGGCTGGCGCCAGCCGAAGGCGATCCCGGCGACGCGGGCGTTGGCGCCGTCGGCGCCGATCGCGGCCGCGGCCAGCAGGGCGATCCCGGCGATCAGGGTGGCCGGGCCGGCCCAGGCGGGCACCGCGGGGCCGCCGGAGGCCGGGGTGACGGAGGTGCCCGCCACCGCGACCGAGAAGACCAGGCCGGCGCCGGCCGCGCCCCAGGCGGCGAGCACCGCGCGGCGGCGGTCGGCGCGCAGCAGCGCGGCGAGCGCGGCGAGGACGACACCCGCCGACAGCCAGATCGGCGGCACACCGGCGCCGCCCGGGTTGACCAGCAGCAGGCCGGCCGCGCTCGCGCCGGTGCCGTGCAGGCCGGGCAGCCCGGCCTCCAGCAGCAGCGACTGCGGGTGCGACAGCACCTTGAGCGACCACGGGGCCAGCACGCCGACCGGGACGGCGAGGATCACCAGGATGCGCAGGCCGAGCAGCCGCAGCGCGGTACCGCCGGAGCCGAAGGCACCGCCGCGCAGCACCGCGGCGACGAGCATCGCCAGGCAGAGCGGGACGGCGAGCGCCCAGGTCAGCGGGACGAAGGCGGTGGCCAGGGTGAGCAGCAGGACGGCCATCCAGACCGGCCGCCACCCCGGGCGGGCGCCCTTGGCGGCGCTCTCGTCCCGGATGCCGAGGCCGGCCGCGATCGCGGCGGCGCGGGCCAGCGGCGGCAGCAGCACGGCGAGGACGGCGGTGCCGATCCGGCCCTGGGCGAGCGCGCCGGTCGCGGCGGGCAGCAGCGCGTAGGTGGCGCTGGCCCAGGCGCGGACCAGCTTGGAGTCCAGCAGCGGCCGGGACACCAGGTAGGCGCTGACCGCGGACAGCGGGACGGTGAGCACGACGAGCACGGTGAGCGCGAGGTCGGCGTGGTCGAACAGCAGCCAGGAGAAGACCGCGAGCACGCCGAGGTACGGCGGCGCGGCGGCGGTGGAGCCGGTGCCGACCGGGTGCCAGGCGTCCGCGTACATCGACCAGAGGCCGCCCGCGCCGTCGGAGGCGGGCAGCAGGGCGCCGCCGAACAGCTCCCCGCTGCCGAGCAGGCCACGGCAAGCGACCAGGGCGAACACCAGCAGGCCCGCGAAGAGCACCGGCGCGGGGCGCCGGGCGAGCTTCTTGATCAGCGCGAACTGCTCGACGACGAGGTCCTCGGAGTCGTCGTCGCCGCCGGCCTCGACCGAGCCGTGCCGGCTGCCGGTGTCGTCGGCGCCCCCTATCCCGAGCGAGCTGATGACGCCCTCGACGGCCAGCCGGGTGGTGGCGCCGGGCGCGGGGAAGAGCGTGCGGTCGTCCAGGGCGTCGGCCGCCCTGGTCCGGGCACGCCGTTTGCGGGCGGCCAACAGCCTTGGGAAGCGGACGAGTTCGTGGCCGAGGCCGGCCAGTTCGTCGACCGCCTGGCGCGGGTCCTTGCCGAGCAGGTTGGTGACGGCCCGCAGCAGGGTGCCGAGCACCAGCCGCAGCAGGACGTAGGGGAACAGCGCGCCCCGGCAGTTGGCGAGCAGGGTGTAGACGGCGCCGGCCTTGTCCACCCGGTGCGGGTGGGAGGAGGCGCAGTCGATGGCGCGGCGCTCGCGGCCGGCGGCCTCGGCGTGCCGCAGCACGGCGTCGGGGGCGATCACGACGCGGTGGCCGGCGGCGTTGACCCGCCAGCAGAAGTCGGTGTCGTCCCGCATCAGCGGGAGGGCCTTGTCGAAGCCGCCGAGCTCTTCGAAGACGTCCCGGCGCACCAGCATGCCGGCGCTGGAGACGGCGAGCACCGGACGGACCTGGTCGTGCTGGCCCTGGTCCTGCTCGCGGCGGTCGAGGCCGGTCCAGCGCCGCCCGGAGCGGGCGATCGTCACGCCGACCTCGAGGAGCTGGCGGCGGTCGTACCAGCTGCGCAGCTTGGGGCCGACGACGGCGGCGCTGGGGGTGGAGTCGGCGACCTGGAGCAGGCGGCGCAGCGCGTCGGTCTGCGGCTCGCAGTCGTCGTGCAGCAGCCAGAGCCACTCGATCGGCTGGGTCTCGCGCGGGCCGCCGCGGCCGAGGTCGTCCTCCTGGGCGAGCGGGTCGCCGAAGTCGTCCCAGCCGCCGGTGACCGGGTCGTAGCCCGAGGGGTCGAGCCGGTAGGGCAGGTCCTCGGGGCGCAGCGGCGGGCTGTTGAAGACGGCCTCGGCGACGGCGGTGCCGAAGCCGGCCCGGCGGCCGAGGACGAGCGGGCCGCTCTCGGGGAGCCAGTCGGCGAGGGTGTCGGCGAGCAGCTGCGCGGAGCTGTCGGTGGAGCCGGTGTCGACCGCGAGGACGCGTTGGACCTGGCGGTCCTGCCCGAGCAGGCCGGCCAGCGCCTGCGGGAGCCAGCGGGCGCCGTCGTGCGAGACGATCACCGCGGTGACCAGGTGGCGCGGATAGGCGGGCGGCCTGGAAGCGGTGAAGCCGCTCTGGTGGCTGTAGACGGTCATCGAGTGCGCGGGCCCCAGTTCTCGGTGGACACAGCCGGTGAACGGCAACCGGATGGCGCACCACACTAACGGCTCCGGGTGGACGGTTCGTCCGGGGCGCCGGTGCGGGGACGGTGAAGGAGGCCGCGGAGGGGGCCGTGGAGGAGGCCGTGGAGGAGGGGCGTCGGAGACCGGGACCGCGACGGCGCGGAACGGGCCGGGAACGCGAAAGCGCCCCACCACCGCGGTGAGGCGCCCGTACAGCTGTGCGGTTGTCCGCCGTTGTCGAAGGGTCAGCGGAGGCGGGGGGCCGCCCCGTCAGACCGCGCTCTTCTTGAGCCGGCGGCGCTCGCGCTCGGAGAGACCGCCCCAGATGCCGAAGCGCTCGTCATTGGCGAGGGCGTACTCCAGGCACTCCGAGCGGACCTCGCAGGCGAGGCAGACCTTCTTGGCCTCGCGCGTCGAGCCGCCCTTCTCGGGGAAGAAGGACTCGGGGTCGGTCTGGGCGCACAATGCGCGCTCCTGCCAACCGAGTTCCTCCTCGTCCTCCGCGATGCCGTCCCCGATCAACAGCTCAAAGAGCTCGCTCATGTGGCGCGCCTCCTCTGCCCCTACTTGGCGTCCCCGTGGTTGCCGTTGCCTCGTGCGGCTGACGACACGAGTGAAATTACAGTTGCGTCACTCTGGCCCAGTCAAGCCGAGCTCTGGTATTGGGGCCAGGATTCACTCCCCGGCACCAAGCCGTTACGAATAGTGTACATATCCGGACACAACGGACCTTCTGCTTCAAGGCCCTGAACAGTGCCGAACCGTCCGCAACCATTCGCCAGGTGACGCTCAGTCACCGCCACAGGCCGGTCATCGGCCTGCCTTCCCGGCGATCTTCCCATCGAAACATAGAGAGTGATGAATCACCCCATCAGGGCAAGATCCGGGCCGAACCCACTCGAATGCCGCACGATTCGGTTTGACACCGACCCTACGGATGCGGTGTCCTTTCCCCTATGTCAGAGTTCGCCAGCCCCCGGAGCGGTTCCACGCTTCGCCGTGCCGTGAACTCTTGTTGTCGCCTCTGTTCCTGCTGTATCTAGGCGCCCGCGTCCCACCGCGCGCCGCCCCCAGGAACCACAGAGGCCGCCCGCGATTCCCGCCCCAGGACATCCCGGATCCGGCTGATCCCGACGAACCAGCCGACTCTTCCGAGGACGACTCCCGTGCGCATGATCCGCATCCGCAAGCGGAACCGCGACCGCAACAAGCTCGCCCGCCGTGGCCTGGCGCCTACCGCCCCCACCGCCCGTACCGCCCGTTGGCACGACGGCCTCAGCGACGTCTCCATCGCCGGCGACCCGCTCGCCTTCCCGCACCTGGCCCGCACCGACCTGCCGGCCCACCCCACCACCGTCGCCGAGTACGCCCGGCTGGTCCGCGAGATCGCCGCCGACCGCGCCCGCTGGGAGCCGCTGGTCCGCTACGACGCGCTGACCCGCTGGTACGCCCGGCTGGAGACCGGCCCCGGTTACGAGGTCTGGCTGCTCAGCTGGCTGCCCGGCCAGAGCAGCGGCTTCCACGACCACGGCGACTCCTCCGGTGTGATGACCGTCGTCCGGGGCGAGCTCATCGAGCGCTCCCTCACCGGCGCCGGCGAGTCCTCCCGCGTCCTGCGGCCCGGCGGGATGGGGGTACCCCCGGCCGGAGGCTGGGGGAGGGTGTTCTCGTCCGGCTACCTGCACGAGGTGGTCAACGGCGCGCTCGAACCCGCCGTCTCCATCCACCTCTACACCCCGGGCCTCACCGAGATGAACCAGTACGGCGCCCACGCCGTCCCCGAGCAGCACACCGAGCGGCAGGCGCAGGCCGGGACGCACTGAGCGCCGGGCTGACGGACGGTCGGACCGTGGCAGGATGACCCCATGCGCATCGTGGCACTGGCAGGCGGAATCGGCGGGGCGCGCTTCCTGCGCGGACTCCGCGCGGCGGTCGGACCGCAGGACGAGATCACCGTCATCGGCAACACCGGCGACGACATCCACCTCTACGGCCTCAAGGTCTGCCCCGACCTCGACACCGTGATGTACACCCTCGGCGGCGGCATCCACGAGGAGCAGGGCTGGGGCCGGACCGACGAGACCTGGTCGATCAAGGCCGAGATGAAGGAGTACGGCGTCGGCCCCGAGTGGTTCGGGCTCGGCGACCGCGACTTCGCCACCCACCTCGTCCGCAGCCAGATGCTCACCGCCGGGTACAGCCTCAGCCAGGTGACCGAGGCGCTGTGCGTGCGCTGGAAGCCCGGCGTGCGGCTGCTGCCGATGAGCGACGACCGGGTCGAGACCCACGTGCGGATCACCGACGAGCAGGGCACCCGGGCGGTCCACTTCCAGGAGTACTGGGTCAGGCTGCACGCCGCCGTGGACGCCGAGGCGATCATCCCGGTCGGCGCGGACACCGCCAAGCCCGCGCCCGGTGTGCTGGAGGCCCTCGCCGCGGCCGACGTCATCCTCTTCCCGCCGTCCAACCCGGTCGTCTCGATCGGTACCATCCTCGCCGTCCCCGGCATCCGGGAAGCCGTCGCCGCCGCCGCGGCACCGGTCGTCGGGCTCTCCCCGATCATCGGCGGGGCGCCGGTGCGGGGCATGGCCGACAAGGTGCTCGCCGCCGTCGGCGTCGAAGCCACCGCCGAGGCCGTCGCGCTGAACTACGGCTCCGAGCTCATCGACGGCTGGCTGGTCGACACCGCCGACGAGGCGTCGGTGGCCGCGGTCGAAGCCGCCGGGATCGCCTGCCGGGCCGTCCCGCTGCTGATGACCGACGTCGAGGCCACCGCCGAGATGGCACGGGCGGCGCTGGCCCTGGCGGAGCAGGTCCGCGCGTGACCGAGCCGCTGCGGATCCTGGGGATCGAGGGGATCCCGGAGGTCGACGCCGGGGCCGACCTGGCCGCGCTCATCGCCAAGGCCGGCACCTACCTCGACGGCGACATCCTGCTGGTCACCTCGAAGATCGTCAGCAAGGCCGAGGGCCGGCTGCTGCACGACGTCGACCGCGAGGCCGCGATCGACGCCGAGACCGTCCGGGTCGTCGCCCGGCGCGGGCCGGCCCGGATCGTCGAGAACCGCAACGGCTTCGTCATGGCCGCCGCCGGGGTCGACGCCTCCAACACCGCCCCCGGCACCGTGCTGCTGCTGCCCGAGGACCCGGACGCCTCGGCCCGCGCGCTGCGGGCCCGGCTGCAGCAGCTCACCGGCCGCCGACTCGCCGTCGTCCTCACCGACACCTTCGGTCGGCCCTGGCGCAACGGGCTCACCGACGTCGCGATCGGCGCCGCCGGGCTGTCCGTGCTGGACGACCACCGCGGCAGCACCGACAGCCACGGCAACGAGCTGACCCTCACCGTCACCGCGACCGCCGACGAACTCGCCGCCGCCGCCGACCTGGTGAAGGGCAAGGCGACCGGCGTCCCGGTGGCGGTCGTCCGCGGACTCGGTCACCTGGTCACCGCCGAGGACGGCGCGGGCACCCGGCCGCTGGTCCGGCCCGCCGCGGACGACATGTTCCGGCTCGGCACCTCCGAGGCACTGCGGCAGGCCGTCACCCTGCGGCGCACCGTCCGCTCCTTCACCGCCGAACCGGTCGACCCGGCCGCCGTCCGCCGCGCGGTCGCGGCCGCCGTCACCGCGCCCGCCCCGCACCACACCACGCCCTGGCGGTTCGTGCTGCTGGAGTCGCCCGACACCCGCACCCGGCTGCTCGACGCGATGCTCGCCGCCTGGCAGCGCGACCTGCGCGAACTCGACGGCTGGGACGAGGCCAAGATCGCCCGCCGGACCGCCCGCGGCAACGTCCTGCGCGACGCGCCGTACCTGGTGGTGCCCTGCCTGGTGATGGACGGCTCGCACGACTACCCCGACGCCCGGCGCGCCGCCGCCGAACGGGAGATGTTCACCGTCGCCGCCGGCGCCGCCGTGCAGAACCTGCTGGTCGCCCTCACCGGCGAGGGCTACGGCTCCGCCTGGGTCTCGTCCACCATGTTCTGCCGCGACACCGTCCGCGCCGCCCTGGACCTGCCGGCCGGCTGGGACCCGATGGGCGCCGTCGCCGTCGGCCGCCCCGCCGAACCCCCGCGCCGGCGCCCGGAACGCAGCGCCGACGCCTTCGTCGAGGTGCGCTAGCGGCTGCGCCCCGCCGAGCGGTCCGGGGAGCACGGCGTGGCGACGAGCGGCCATCGGTGGCACCGGACCGCCGGGCGACCCTGTCGGCCTGGGGGCGTGGCGGCTCGGCAGCGCAGCGGCAGATCGCGTCAGCGGTGGCGGTGGTCGTTGGGGGTGAGACGGGGGCCGTAGCGGGGGGCACGGGCGCCGGCGGCCAGGAGGAGGCGGCAGACGCGGTGGCGGTGCGGGCGGTAGGGCTCCAGGAGGGCGAGCATCTGGGCGTCGTCGCTGCGGGGGCGGCCGGCCAGGGCCCAGCCGACCAGGTCGGGCAGGTGGAAGTCGCCGACCGAGACCGCGTCCGGGTCGCCGTTGCTGCGCTGCAGGGTCTCGGCCGCCGTCCAGACGCCGATGCCCGGGACGGCGGTGAGACGGGCGAACGCCTCCTCGTGGCCCATCGCGGAGGCCTCCTCCAGGCGCGGCGCCAGCCGGACGGCCCGCATGACGGTCGCGGACCGCTTGGGGTCCACGCCCGCCCGGTGCCACTCCCAGCTCGGTACCAGCGCCCACTCCCGGGCCGACGGCGCCACCCGCATCCCCTCGGCCGGGCCCGGCGCCGGGGTGCCGAAGTCCCGCAGCAGGGTGCGCCAGGCGCGGTAGGCCTCGTCGGTGGTGACCTTCTGCTCCAGGATCGCCGGGACGAGGGACTCCAGCACCAGGCCGGTCCGGGTCAGCCGCACCCCGGCGGTACGGCGTTGGGCGTCGCGCAGCGGACCGGGCGGCAGCACCAGCGCCTCCGGCGAGTCCTGCGCGCCCAGCAGCGCGGGCAGCCGGTCGAGCAGCCAGTCCGCACCGGGGCCCCAGGCGGTCGCCTCGATCTCGCCCGCGGCGGGGTGCGGCAGCACCCGCAGGGTGCCGACACCCGCCGGAGTGCGGGAGGCGCGCCACACCGCACCGTCCCCGGTGGTCCGGTACGACGGGTCGGCGGGGCCGCGGCGCAGCGGCAGCAGGGTCCGGGCGGTGTCCAGCGGGAAGCCCGGCCGCCAGCGCCGCACCGAGCCGCTGCCGGTACCGTCCGCCCCGCCCGTCACTGCCGTCGCCTCCTCCGCCGCCGTCGTCGACCATGGGTACATGAACGATACGCGGCTGCCGGAGCTGCCTTCCGGGGACGAGATCGCGGTGCGGGGGCTGTACCGCCGGATGCTGGAGGGGTGGAACCGACGGGACGGCGCGGCCTTCGCCGGGCCGTTCGCGGTGGACGGCGAGGTGATCGGCTTCGACGGGAGCGGGCACCGGGGCCGGTCGGTGATCGCCGCCGAGCTGGGGCGGATCTTCGCGGACCACGCGACGCCCCGGTACGTGGCCGCCGTGCGGCGGGTCCGGGCGCTGGCGCCGGGGGTGGCGCACCTGGAGGCCGCCGCCGGGATGGTGCCGGACGGCGCCGAGGAGCTGGACCCGGGGCTGAACGCGGTGCAGACGGTGATCGCGGTGGACGCGGGGGCGGGGTGGCGGATCGCGCTGCTGCAGAACACTCCGGCGCGGTACGACCTCCGGCCGGATCTGACCGAGGGGCTCACGGAGGAGCTGCGGGCGATGGTCGGGCGGGGACCGGAGCCGGCGTAGCGGCGCCCGGTCCGACCGCGGGGGTGCCGACGGGGGCTCAGCGGCCCTGGAGGTGCGCGGCCCAGGAGCGGATGTCGTCGAGCCGGGCGTAGAGGCCGTCGCCGGGGCACTCGGTGGCGAAGGCGTCCCGGTGGCCGGAGACGGTGTCGAAGGGGACGACCGTGCCCTTGGGGTAGCGGCTCTGCGAGGAGCCGGAGGTCAGGTTGGTGTGGCCGGCCGCGTCCTGGCCGGTCAGGCCGAGCTTCCAGGCCGCGATCTTGCTGATGCCGTCCACGATCTCCTGCGGCGGGCCCTCCGTGGTGAAGGTGCCGAGCGCGGCGACGCCGGCCGAGTCGCTGTTGAAGCCGAGGGTGTGCGCGCCGAGGACGGGCTGCGAGACGCCGCCGGCGCGGCCTTCGTAGATGGTGCCGCAGCGGTCGACCAGGAAGTTGTAGCCGATGTCCCGCCACCCGTTGCTCTGCACGTGGTACTGGTAGATCGCGCGGATCATCTGCGGTGCGTCGCTGCACGCGTAGTCGGTGGCGGTGTCGGTGTGGTGGACGAAGACCGCCTTGACCGTCCCGGTGTAGACGAAGCCCGGCTCCCGCAGCGACTCGTCGGCACCCCAGCCCGCCCGGGTGACGATGCCCGGGCGGGGCGCCTCGTGGTCCTGCGGCGTCCGGGCGGCCGCGCTCTCGCCCGGGAGGATGCGCGGGGCGGACTGCGCGGCGGCGCCCCTGCCCGGGTCGACCAGTTCGACGCGGAGCCCGGCGGGCAGCCCCTTCGGCCCGGGGGTGACCTCGATGGCCACGCCGTTGCTGGGGCCGGTCCACAGCGGTGCCGTGGAGCCGCGGATGCCGGAGCGGCCGTCCCGCTCGTCGGGGGCGTCCTCGTTCTCGACGGCGAGCGGACGCCAGTCGGTCCAGGTGTCGGTGGAGGCGCGGTGGGTGCGGACCCGGATCGAGGTGCCCGCGAGGGACTGCCGGGGGTCGTCCCAGCTCACCCCGACGAGCGAGAAGGGCTTGGTGGCACGTTGGGTGACGCTGTGTTCGGCGGCGGTCAGCGACATGCTCGTCACGGTGCCGCCGCCGGCGGAGGTCTGTTCGGCCGGCACCGGGTCGGCGACGGCGGTGGAGACGGCGGTCGACTGGAGCAGCAGGACGGCGACGCAGCTCGTGGCCGCGCCGGCGAGAAGTGAGATACGCATAAAACGGATATTGACGACAATTCGCTACTGCCGCCACGTCAGCGTACGCCGCTCGCGCACACCGCCCGCCGCCCCTCCCGACCTCCCACTCGAAGGCCGTAGGCTGGGGCGCACCATGACTGCGCCTTTCGCTGCCGATGCCCGCACCCCCGTCGAGCTGCTGCACGCATTCCTGCGCGGCGGCACCCCTTCGGTCGATCCCGCGGCCCCGCTGGTCACCTTCTACGACGACGCCACCGGCGAACGGGTGGAGCTGTCCGCCCGGACCTTCGACAACTGGGTGGCCAAGACCGCCAACCTCCTGCAGGACGAGTTGAACGCCGGCCCGGGCGACCGGGCGGCACTGCTGCTGCCCGCCCACTGGCAGAGCGCCGTCTGGCTGCTCGCCTGCTGGTCGGTCGGCGTGGCGGCGGTACCTGGCGGCGACCCGGCCGCCGCGGACCTGGTGGTCAGCGGCCCGGACGGACTGGAGGCCGCCCAGGCCTGCGAGGGCGAGCGGGTGGCGCTCGCCCTGCGCCCGCTCGGCGGCCGCTTCCCGCAGCGCCCCGACGGCTTCCTCGACTACGCCGCCGAGGTGCCCGGCCAGGGCGACCGCTTCGCGCCGTACTCCCCCGTCGCCCCGGACGGCCAGGCGCTGGAGACCGCGGTCGACGGGCTGCCGCTGAAGCTGACGGGCGAACAGACCGTGGCGCTGGCCCGGGAGGGGGCGGCCCGCCTCGACCTGAAGCCCGGCGACCGGGTCCTGTCCACCCTCTCCTACGACGACTGGGCGGGCCTGGAGGCCGGCCTGCTGGCGCCGCTGGCCGCCGGCGCCTCGGTGGTGCTGTGCCGCAACTCCCAGGCGCTGGGCGCCGAGCAGTGGGAGAAGCGGATCGAATCCGAACGGGTGACACTGCGCCTCGGGTGACCCCCGAGCCCCGGCCGGGCGGGTAGGGATCCCTGCCATGGCCGAGGACGACACCGAGCACCCCCCGACCGACACTCCCCCGACGGGCGCGCCCCCCGAGGACGCTCCCCCGAACGGGCCCGGACGCCCGCGCAGGCGCCGGCGGTGGCTGATGATCACCGCCGGCGTCGTCGCGTTCCTGCTGGTCGCCAGTGGGGTGCTGCTCTGGATCGCCTACCGCAAGCTGGACGGCAACATCCGGACCGACTCGACCACCGACCGGCTGCTCGCCAAGCTGGAGGCCGAGCGGCCGAGCCGCACCTCCGGCGCCCGGGGCGCCGAGAACATCCTGCTGATCGGCAGCGACGACCGCTCCGGCTCGAACGGCTCCTACGGCGGCCAGGCGGGCACCGAACGCTCGGACACCACGATCCTGCTGCACCTGGCCGCCGACCGGAAGCACGCGACGGCGGTCTCCGTGCCGCGCGACGTCATGGTCACCGTCCCCGCCTGCGAGAAGCCGGACGGCACCCGCAGCAAGCCCGTGCTGATGCAGTTCAACCAGGCTTTCGAGACGGGCGGCCCGGCCTGCTCGATCCGCACCGTCGAGCAGCTGAGCGGGATCCGGATCGACCACTACGTGATCCTCGACTTCAGCGGCTTCAAGACGATCGTGAACGCGATCGGCGGGGTCGAGGTGTGCGTGCCGCAGCCGATCCACGACAAGGACGCCAAGCTCGACCTGCCCGCCGGCCGGCAGACCCTGCGCGGCGAGCAGGCGCTCGGCTACGTCCGGGCCCGGGAGAGCCTGGGGGACGGCAGCGACACCCAGCGGATGGGCCGTCAGCAGCAGTTCCTGGCCGCGCTGATCCGCAAGGTGGAGTCCCAGGGGGTGCTGCTGAACCCGGCCCGACTGTGGCCGGTGCTGAACGCCGCGACCTCCTCCGTCCGGGCGGACAGCGGGCTGTCCTCGCTCGGCGCGCTGTACGACCTCACCCAGGACCTGCGCGGCATCCCCTCGGCCAACGTGGTCTTCCTGACCGCGCCGCGCCGCCCGTACCGCTACGACTCGGACCGGGACGAATTCGTGCAGCCGCAGACCGGCCAGCTGTTCACGGCGCTGCGGGACGACCTGCCGGTCTCCGTCCGGCCGCCCGGGTCGGCGCCGTCGTCGGGAGCGAGCGCCGGGGCGGGTGCGGGACCGAACGCCAGCCCGGGTGCGGGACCGAACGCCGCACAGAACGCGAGCCCGCGCGCGGGCTCCGGCGAGGCGGCCGCGGCAGCGACAACGGCGACGGCCACGGCGTCACCCTCGGCGGGCGCCTCGCCCACCTTCGAGGGACGCACCGCCGACGTGGACGCCTGCGCGCAGCACTGAGCGGGCCGCGCCGAGCGGCGCACAGCCGGGCTTCGCCGCACCGCAGGTCGGCGTGGCTGTGATCGGCAAATGCGGCCGGGTGAACGTGATTTACCTCCGCTTTGTTCAAACATGATGCAGATCACACCGGGAACGATTCCCCCATTCGGCTCGTCTACTGTGTCCGGATCGGCCCGTCAGGACGGGCGGGCCGGAGCCGTGACCGGTCGAACGTAGGGAACCCCCGTGCACGAGGAGCAACCGGAAGCCGGCCGGTACCGGGTGGACCCCGCGCCCGGTGTCCCCCGGCAGCGCCGCCGCCAGGCGGCCGAGGCACCCGAGGCACCGGCCGGGGAGGGCCGCCGGGACAGCCGGCGGCGGGCGGCCGCCGCCGCCAAGCGGCAGCGCCGCCGACGGGCGCTCAAGTGGACCGCCGGCACCGGGGCCCTGCTGATGGTCGCGGGCTGCGGCGGGGTGTACTACCTGTACCGGCACTTCAACAGCAACCTGACCTCGGTCAAGGTCCAGCTGGGTGACGAGGCCGAGCGCCCCAAGGCCGCCGGTGAGGCGCTGAACGTCCTGGTGATCGGGACCGACAGCCGGGAGGGCCTCGGACGCGAGTACGGCGACGCGGGCAGCGTCGGGCACGCCGACACCACCCTGCTGTTCCACATCGCCAAGGACCGCTCCAACGCGACGGTGATCAGCCTCCCGCGCGACCTGATGGTGCCGATCCCGGACTGCCAGAGCGCCCAGGGGAAGAAGATCCCCGGCTCGCCGCGGAACGAGTTCAACAACAGTCTCGGACAGGGCGGACGGGACGCGGGCTGCACCTGGAAGACCGTCGAGAAGAACACCGGGATCCGGGTCGACCACTTCGTCCAGGTCAACTTCGAGGCGGTGAAGACCCTCTCCACCGCCGTCGGCGGGGTCGAGGTCTGCGCGGCCAAGGACATCAACGACTCGGACTCGCACCTGAAGATGACCAAGGGCCGGCACGTGGTCCAGGGCGAGGAGGCACTGGCCTTCGTCCGGACCCGGCACGCCGTCGGGTTCGGCGGCGACCTCACCCGGATCCCGCTGCAACAGCAGTTCATCAGCTCGATGATCCGCAAGATCAAGAGCGACGACACCCTGACCAGCCCGACCAAGCTCTACAAGCTCGCGGACGCCGCCACGAAGGCGCTCACCGTGGACGCCGGCATCGGCAGCGTGGACAAGCTCAAGGACCTCGCGCTGGACATCAGCAAGGTGGACACCAAGAACATCACCTTCACCACCGTGCCCGTCGTGGACGACCCCCAGAAACCGGAACGGGTCATCTTCAAGCAGCCGGACGCAGGGCAGCTCTTCTCGATGGTCGCCGGCGACCGCTCACTGACCGAGACGGCCGCCCCGCCCGCCCCCGACGGCGCCGGCTCGGCCGCACCGACGACGCCCGCCGCCGGCCCCGCCGTGGACACCAAGGCCGTCCAGGTGACGGTCCGCAACGGCAGCGGGAAGCGCGGGCAGTCCGGGCCGACCGTCGACAAGCTCCAGGCGAAGGGATTCGCCAAGGCCGCGGTCGGCAGTGACGCCCCCGTCGCCGCGAGCACCACGGTGTCCTACCAGGCCGGCCAGGAGGCCGCGGCCGGCGCCCTGGCCGCCGCCCTCGGGCTGCCGGGCGACGCGGTCAAGCCGGCCGCGAAGGCGGACCCGAAGGCCGGACTGCTGGTGGTGCTCGGCAAGGACGTCCTGGCCGCGCCCACCGACCCGGCGGCGGTGCCGACCGAGGCGCCCGAGGACCTCCAGCGGGTGCAGGCGGACGACACCGACGCCTGCGCCAAGTAGAGCGGTACGGGCAGGCCGGTACCGGGATCTCCTCCGCCCTGCGGACCGGGAGAGGTGGCGGGCCGTCATCCCGGAGCGGATGACGGCCCGTTCGTCGACGACCGTGCCCGGCCCGGGTCCTCGCGGGGCGTCAGCCGGTCTTGGAGAGCACGTCCTTCGAGGACGGGCTCACACTGGCGATCACCCGGCGCGCCAGCGAACGCGGCGAGGTGAGGAAGCCGAAGCCCCAGCTGAGGTGCATGGTCGCGAACGCCACCGGCAGCATCGTCCTGGCCTTGAAGGACAGGCCGCGGCCCTCGGTCACGGCACCGCCGACGATGCCCAGCAGGTAGGCGCCGGGCACCGCGAGGAAGGCCGGGTGGACGGCCGCGCCGAGCACCAGTCCGAGGGTGACCGCCAGCAGCGCGGCCGGCGGGGCGAGGTAGCGCAGGTTGACCGAGCCGCGGTGGTAGCGGGTGACCACCCGGCGCCAACGGCCGTAGTCCTTGTACTGCTTGGACAGCGCCCGCACCGAGGGCCGGGGCCGGTACGTCACCTTGAGCTGCGGGGTGAACCAGACCAGGCCGCCGTCCTGGCGGATCCGGTAGTTCAGCTCCCAGTCCTGGGCGCGGATGAACTCCTCGTTGTAGCCGCCGAGCTTCTCCAGCACCTCGCGCCGGAACACGCCGAGGTAGACGGTGTCCGCCGGGCCGGCCAGGCCGCCGGTGTGGAAGGCCGCGTTGCCGACGCCGAGCTTGGAGGTCATCGCGGCGGCGACCGCGTGCTCCCACTCGGTCTCGCCCTCGGCGTGCATGATGCCGCCGACGTTCGCCGCGTCCATCTCGCCCAGCAGCCGGACCGCGGTCGCGACGTAGCCGGGGGTGAGCAGGCCGTGGCCGTCCACGCGCACCACTATCGGATGGCGGGAGCCCCGGATCGCGGCGTTCAGCCCGGCGGGCGTCCGGCCGGTGGGGTTCGCCACCGTCCGCACCCGCGGGTCCTCGGCCACCAGCTCGGCGGCGATCTCGTCGGTGCGGTCACTGGAGGGACCGAGGGCGATCACCACCTCCATCGGCCCCGGGTACTCCTGGTCCAGGATGCGCCGGACGGCCGTGCGCAGGTGACGTTCCTCGTTGAGCACCGGCATGATCACGGAAACAGCCGGCAGCTCCTCAGCAGCCTTGGTGTTCATCGGGGCCAACCGTACCGGTGCGGACGCGTCTCCGTCTTGTCCCGGTCCGGGCGGCAGCGCGCACCTCGCGGCGCGCCACCGGCACTGTGATCAAGAACACCGTCATCCCCGGTCGGAGCGGGCCCCCACCGGGGTGGGCCGGTGCCGTCCCCCTGCGGATCCGGCGCCGGATCGGTGCCGGTCCGGTGCCGCTTCAGAGCGCGTAGTGGGCGACGGTGAACACCGCGTAGCCGGCCAGCGCGATCCGGTTCACCAGGTGCTGCGGGCCGCCCAGCCGGTCCGGCAGGGCGCGGTCCGGGCGCAGGTCGGGCCGGTGGGCGGCGGTGGCCACCGTCCGGGCCAGCGCCTCCGGGTCGAACCGGTCGCCGAAGCGGCCGGCCAGCCAGACCGCGGGACGGCTGGCGAACGAGAACTCCCGGCCGCGGCACAGCCGGATGGTGAGGAGGTTCCGGTGCACGGCCGCCGCGCTGATCTCCGCCCAGCGGAAGCTGCGGGTGCGCAGCGCGGTGGCCACCCGCAGGCCGTTGCGGTCGGCCACGATCTGCCAGGACAGCGTCTGGGCGCAGGCGAGGATCGCCAGCGAGCCGATCCAGAGCGGCCGCACCAGGTTCTCCCACCAGCCGTCGTCGTCCAGCAGGACCACGGCGGTGGCGACCAGCAGTGCCGCCAGCGGCCCGGCCGCCGCCCGCAGCGGCGTCGGCATCTCCCAGCGGCGGGCGGCCACCGGCTCGGCGTCCGGTCCGGCCGCGGGGGCGGCGGCCACCGTCTCGGCGGTCAGCGCGGCGACGGCGAGTTCGCGTTCGCGGTAGCGCTCGGTGCGCCGGCTGAGCCTCGGGGCCCGGGCGGCGGGGGCGGCCACCGCCGCCACCCAGCACGGGTCGCCGTCCAACAGGCCGGGGCGGACGAGGAGTTGGTGGTCGATGCCGTCGGGGCCGCGGTACAGCACGGCGGGCACGCTGCGACCGGCGCGGGCCAGCCGGGCGGCGGCCTGGGCGGGGGTCGCGCGGTCGTAGAGGTCCTCGTCGTCCTCGTCCACCAGGTCGTCGATGTCGTCCGGGTCGTCCGGGTCGTCCACGTCGTCGAAGCCGTCCGGGTCATCCGGGTCGTCCGGGTCGTGGTGGGCCAGCGGGTCGGGGTAGTCGGCGTCCTCGTCACAGGTCGGCAGGTACTCGGGCACCCAGGCCGGGCCCTGCCCGTCCGGTGCGCCGCCGCCGGCCCAGCGGTAGCGGTCGCGCTCGACCAGCCGCCAGAGGCCGGGGCCGTCCGGCGGCCCGTCCAGTGGTTGCACCAGCAGGTCACCGCGGGCGTCGGCCCGCACCCGCACGGCCAGCGCGGGGGCGGAGCCCTCGAAGGCCGGCCGGTCGCGGCGGGCGGTGGCGACGGCGACGGAGCCGAGCAGCACCAGGCCGGGCAGGGCGATCAGGCCGCCGGCGCTCAGCTGGCCGGAGAGGTCGTAGTCGTCGCCCAGGGCGCGCACGGAGTCACCGTCCACCAGCAGCGGGACGGGCTCGCCGGGCTGCGGCCGCCGCTGCCACCAGACGTCGAGGGCGGCGGTGCGCTCGGGGCCGCCGTCGGGCGGCTGGAAGCGGACGGTCAGCACGCCGTCCCGGTCGGCGGTGCCCGCGGTGCCGGTCACCCGGGCGGCCTGCTCGGCGGCGGCGTCCGTCCTGGCCTGCGCCCAGAGCCCGTACAGCGGGAAGGCCGCGGCGACGACGAGCAGCAGGACGCCGAGGGCGCGGCGCAGCACGGACGGTCCGTCGCGGTGGACGGGCGAGGGCGCTCCCGCGGCCGTCCACGGGAAGGGGACGGGCGGGGCCATCAGCTCGTCCAGCTGCTGGCGGGCGCGGCGGCGGCCGGCCTCGGCGCCCAGCAGTACGGCGGTGAGCAGCACGTGGATCAGCACCGCCGACCAGCGGGCGAGCGGGGTGACCAGGCCGTCGGGCAGGTACCAGAGCAGGGCCAGGACGACGGGCGGGACCAGCGCCCGAGCCCGGATCCTGGTCGCCAGCAGGACCACCTCGGCCAGGACCGACCAGCCGGCCAGCGCCGAACCCCAGGTGTCCCGGCAGACCCCTTCGGCGTTGCACCGGGCGGCACTCGGCTCCACGGCGGTGGCCAGGACGGCGAACGCGAGCGGCAGCAGCGCCAGCCCGCGGCCGTCCAGCCGCCAGGCCGTACGGGCGGCGCGCCAGCGGGCGGCCGCCGCGACGGTGAGGGGCGCGGCGCTGGGCAGCGGCGGGGCGTCCGAGGGGAACATCGGACGATCATCTCAGCCGCCCGGGGGCCGAACTCGCGTCAGGGGCACCGCTCGCGGCAGGCAACGGAGGCCCCCGGAGCGACCTGCCGGCGCATGCCGCAAGGGCCGGGTGCTGCGCGCACCCGGCCCCTGCTTCCCCGCTCCTGATCCGACGCCCCCCGGCGCCGGATCAGTCCGTCGCGATGGCGGCGAGGACGTTCATCCGTCCGGCCCGGAAGGCCGGGACGAGGGCCGCGACCAGACCGATCACCACCGAGGAGACCAGGGTGATCGCGATCGTGACGGTCGGGACGGAGAGCGTCCCGAGGCCCTGGTCCCGCAGGACCCCCTGGACGGTGACGCCCCAGGCGAGGCCCAGCCCGGTGCCGAGCACGGCGCCGAACACCGCGATCACCACGGACTCCAGCCGGATCATCCGGCGCAGCTGGCGACGGGAGAGCCCGATCGCCCGCAGCAGGCCGATCTCCCGGGTCCGCTCGACCACCGACAGCGCCAGGGTGTTGACCACACCGAGCACGGCGACCGTGATCGAGAGGGCGACCAGCCCGTAGATCAGGTACAGCAGGGTGTTCACCTGGGACTGCACCAGTTCCTTGTAGCCGGCCTGGTCCTTGACGACCAGCTGCG
Organism: Kitasatospora sp. NPDC097691; assembly: GCF_040302665.1. Taxonomy (NCBI): domain Bacteria; kingdom Bacillati; phylum Actinomycetota; class Actinomycetes; order Kitasatosporales; family Streptomycetaceae; genus Kitasatospora; species Kitasatospora sp. NPDC097691. The sequence goes on from NZ_JBEORY010000072.1 coordinate 33,023, forward strand.
GGTACTCCTTGAGCCCGTCCTGCAGCGCGGCCAGCGTCCTGGCGACGTCGGCGCCCGGGGCGGCCTTGGCGAAGAAGGTCCACACCGGCGGCTGTTCGGCGGCCGGAACCACCTCGGCCATGGTGTCCATGGCGACGAAGGAGCCGTTGCCGAACAGCTCGCCCTTGGCGAAGACCGCGCCGACCGGCAGCTCCTGGGTGCGGCCCTTTCCGTAGTCGACGGTCACCCGGTCGCCGACCTTCAGGTGGTGGTCCTTGGCGAAGGTCTCGCCGATCCCGAGCGAGCCGCGCTCGATCGAGTCCACCGCACCGGTCCTGACGGTCGGCCGGAAGTCGGTGCCGAAGAAGGCGGACGGCACGGCGGTCAGGTCGGTCTTCGCCTGCTGCCCGTCCGGCAGCCGGACCTTCGACATGAAGGACTTCTGGGTGGTGACGTGGTCGATGCCCGGGGTCCGGCGCACGATGTCCAGCATCTCGGGGGTGACCTCGGTGCGGCCGCCCTGGACGATGTAGTCCACGCCCACCGACTTGTCGATCTGCGCGTTGGCCGAGGTGACCGCCGAGGAGCTGAACACCGAGGAGGCGATCACCAGCGCCAGGCCGATCATCAGCGCGGCGGCCGTGGCCCCGGTACGGCGCGGGTTGCGCATCGCGTTGCGCTGGGCCAGCTTCCCGGACGGGCCGAACACGGCCGGCAGCACCGCGCCGAGCACCCGGACGATGGCCGAGGCCAGCAGCGGGCCGAGCACCACGGAGCCGACCAGGGTGAGCAGCACGCCCGGGCCCAGGTACCGGCCGCCGGTGGCCGCCTTGTCCGACTGCGCGCCGAGCACCAGCAGGGCGCCGCCGCCCGCCGTCAGCAGCAGGCCGACGACCGTACGGACCAGGTTGGCGCGGCCCTCGGCCGGGGTGCCGTGGTCGCGCAGGGCGGCCATCGGCGAGATCCGGCTCGCCCGGCGCGCCGGGAACCAGGCGGCGACCAGGGTGACCACGATGCCGAGCGCGTAGCCGGCGACGAACACGTCCGGCCCGATCTGCAGGTCGGCCGCCTTGAGGTCCATGCCGATCGCGTTCATCAGCTTGATCAGGCCGACCGCGACGCCCAGGCCGGCCGCGACCCCGAGGGTCGAGCCGAGCACGCCCAGGATCAGCGCCTCGACCAGCACCGAGCGGTTGACCTGCCGGCGGCTGCCGCCGATGGCGCGCAGCAGGCCGATCTCCCGGGTGCGCTGGGCGACCAGCATCGAGAAGGTGTTGATGATGAGGAAGCCGCCGACGATCGCCGAGACGAAGGCGAAGCCGAGCATCGCGTACTTCATGAAGTCGAGGCCGCTGCCGACCTGCTTGGTGTTCTCGTCCTTCTGCTCGGCCGCGGTCTTGACCTGGTAACCGCCGCCGACCCGGGCCGCCGTCTCGGCCTTCAGCCGGTCGTTGTCGCGGCTGCCGTCGCCGAAGGCCTCGATCGAGGTGTAGGCCGGCTCGCCGAGCAGTACCTGCTGGGCGGTCGGGGTGTCCAGGAAGCCGAGCGCGGCACCCGGGTTGGTGGCGGTGAAGGTGGCGATGCCGGCGATGGTGAAGTCGTGCTTGCCGCCGGAGTTCTCGACCCGGACCTTGGCGCCGAGGCCGAGCTTGGCCTTCTTCGCGGTGTCCGCGTCCAGCACCAGTTCGCCGGAGTTCTGCGGCGCGTGGCCGGAGGTGATGGTGACCGGGTTGCGCGGGGTGTCGGTCCAGTTGCCGAGCAGGGTGGGCGCGCCGCTGGTCGGGCCGACCAGCTTGTTGGTGGCCGGGTCGACCAGGATCGCGTTCCCGACCATGACCTGGCCGACGGCCTTCTTCACGCCCGGCACCGCGGCGACCCGGTCGGCGAGCGCGACCGGGACGGTCGGCGGCTTGACGGCGGCCTGCTGTTCCTCGTCCTCGGCCGGCTTGGGCGGCTGGACGGAGACGTCGGAGGCGGTGGCGGCGAAGAGCTTGTCGAAGGTGCTGGTGGCGGTGTCGGAGAACACCAGGGTGCCGGAGACGAAGGCCACCGACAGCACGACGGCGATGAGCGAGAGCGCCATCCGGCCCTTCTGGGCGAAGAAGCTCCGCAGTGAGGTCTTGAGCAGCATGGTGGTGTGGTCCCGCCGCTCAGCTGGTGCGCTTGCCGTCGAAACGGCGCATGCGTTCGAGGACGGAGTCGGCGGTGGGCGCGTGCATCTCGTCGACGATCACGCCGTCGGCGAGGAAGAGCACGCGGTCCGCGTAGCCGGCGGCGACCGGGTCGTGGGTGACCATCACCATGGTCTGGCCCAGCTCGTCCACCGAACGGCGCAGGAAGGTCAGCACCTCGGCGCCGGCCCGGGAGTCCAGATTCCCGGTGGGTTCGTCGCCGAAGATGATCTCGGGGCGGGCGGCCAGCGCCCGGGCCACCGCGACGCGCTGCTGCTGGCCGCCGGAGAGCTGGGTCGGACGGTGCCTGAGCCGGCCGGCCAGGCCGACGGTCTCCACCACCTGGTCCAGCCAGGCCTGGTCGGGCCGGCGGCCGGCGATGTCCATCGGGAGCGTGATGTTCTCCAGCGCGTTCAGGGTCGGCAGCAGGTTGAACGCCTGGAAGATGAAGCCGATCTTGTCGCGGCGCAGTCTGGTCAGCTGCTTGTCCTTGAGGCCGGTGATCTCGGTGTCGCCGATCCAGATCCGTCCGCCGCTGACCGTGTCGAGCCCGGCCAGGCAGTGCATCAGGGTGGACTTGCCGGAGCCCGAGGGGCCCATGATCGCGGTGAACCGGCCGCGCTGGATGTCGACGTCGACCGCGTCGAGCGCGGTGACCTTGGTCTCGCCCGAGCCGTACGCCTTGGTGACCTGCCGGGCCGATGCGGCGACGGCGGAGCCTCCGCCGGGAAGCTGGGGGTCGTACACGGCTGCTGCTGCCGTCGTCACTGGAGTCTCCTCGTGGAAGGGTGCGCTCACCCGTTGGTCCCCAGCCTCACGGGCCCGCCCGCCTCACGACATGGTGCTGGCAGTAGTCCTCGACCGGGAGTCAGCCCCACCCTCCCGGTGGACCTGGCTGCCGGACCCGACGATTTCGGGCCGCCTCCCGGCGGGTGGGGATGTGTGAACCACGTTAGGAGTGGACGGCGGACGGCTCGTCATCCGACGGAATGAAGCGCCTCAACCAAGGTTCTACGGGGCGCGGCGCGCCTCCCCCTAGGGGTCGCGGCGGCCCGTCTCGGGGACGCCCCGTACGGGCCGCGGCGACGGTCGCCCGGCAGGTCAGCAGATGGCCGGCAGCCGGTCAGCAGGCGGTCAGCGCCGGTGCGGCCAGCCGCTCCAGGGCGGTGGCGAAGCCGTCGACGACCGGGGCCAGCAGGATCTCGCTCTCGCGCTCCAGCAGGGTCGCCCCGTCCTCCCCGGCGGTGATGTGGCGGTCGAGCACGAACCAGCCCTGGGTGATGTGGCCGGCGCCCATCGAGCTGAGCACCGGGCGCAGCGCGTAGTCCACCGCGAGGACGTGCGCGGGCGAGCCGCCGGTGGCCAGCGGCAGGACGGCCTTGCCCGCGAGCGCGTACTGCGGGAGCACGTCCAGCAGGGCCTTCAACAGGCCGGAGTAGGCGGCCTTGTAGACGGGTGTGCCGATCACCACGCCGTCGGCACGGGCGAACAGCTCGGTGACGTCGACGATCTCGGGGTGGTCGAAGTCGCCCGACAGCAGCGCGTGCGCGGGCAGGCCGCGGGCCTCGAAGGGGACGACGTGGTGGCCGCGGTCCGTCAGCCGCGCGTCGACGTGGCGCAGCAGGCGGGTGGTGCGGGAGGTGGCGGACGGGGATCCGGAAACGGACAGGACGACGGCCATGGGTTCACCTCTGGCTGGAAGCGGGGCGGCGCTGCGCAGCGGGGGAGGCGCTGCGGTGGGGTCACCGGGGTGGGGTCCGGTGCCGGGGCGCCACGTCGGAGGACGGGCGGGTTTCGACGGGCGCGCGTCAGCCGCGACAGAGCGAACAGGCCACACCGCGCCGCAGGTCGACGTGCCGCCGACGCGTGAGTGCAGGCTGATCCATGCCTGGCATGCAAGCACGGCGTGTTCGCGCTGGTCAAGAATCGTTTCAGCCGGTGGAACGCCGGGGGTGTCCGGACCTTGCGGCGGAACGATCCGGTACGTGCATCAAAACTGCTACAAGAGGCCCGGTGGGGCCCCCGGGGGGAGTCAGCCCGACCGGGGTCGGGCATCCTCGACGGCATGAACACGTGGCAGGAAGGCCGCCCGGGGGGCGGCGGGAACCCGTACGGCGGCAACGGCGGAGGCGGCGCGGCGGCCGAGCCGCCGCTTCCGGCCTCCCTGAACCCGCGCGGGCCGGCGGCGCCCGCGCCGCAGCCGGCGGGGCAGCCGGGGCCGTCCCGGCTCGGTGGTGTTCCGCAGCAGGGGGCCGGCGCCCCGGGCGTCCGCCCCGGCGGTCCGGCCGGTCCCGGGCGTCCGGGTGGCCCGGGCGGCCCCGGCGGTCCGGGTGGCCCCGGCGGCCCGGGCGGCCCCGCGGGTGCCCGGCCGGCCGGTGCGCAGGCCAGGCGCTGGCCGCGGCGCCGGATCGTCAAGTGGACGGTCTTCGGCCTGCTGATCGCCGTCATGGTGACCGCCGTCTCCACCTGGTTCTGGGCGGACTCCAAGCTCAACCACGAGAACGTGCTCGCCGACTACCCGGGCCGCCCGGCCGCGGGCAAGGGCACCAACTGGCTGATCGTCGGTTCGGACAGCCGCCAGGGCCTCACCGAGGGCGAGCAGGACGACCTGCACACCGGCCACGACGAGGGCAAGCGCAGCGACTCGATGATGATCCTGCACGTCGGGGACAACGGGAACACCCTGATGAGCATCCCGCGTGACTCCTGGGTGCCGATCCCCGAGCACGCGGGCAGCAACGGCAAGCCGGTCAAGGGCACCACCGCGAAGATCAACTCGGCCTTCGGCGCCGGCGGCGGACGCCTGCTCGTCCAGACCGTCGAGCAGAACACCGGCATCCGCATCGACCACTACGCCGAGATCGGCTTCGCCGGCTTCGTCGGGATCGTCGACTCGATCGGCGGCGTCGAGATGAAGATCGACCAGCCGGTCAAGGACAAGGACTCCGGCCTCGACCTCCAGGCCGGCGACCAGACCCTCACCGGCAAGCAGGCCCTGGCCTTCGTCCGCCAGCGCCACCAGATGGCCGACCAGGACCTCGGCCGGATGCGCAACCAGCAGAAGTTCCTCGGCGCCCTCGCCCACCAGGCCGCCTCCCCGGGCAACCTGCTCGATCCGTTCACCTTCTACCCGCTGGTCGACTCGGCGCTCGGCACCCTGATCGTGGACGACGACTGCGGGCTGACCGACCTCGGCTCGCTCTTCCTCGCCATGAAGGACGTCAACGGCGGCAGCGGCAAGTCGATGACCGTGCCGATCGGCAACGCGGACTTCCGGACCAAGACCGGCGAGTCCGCGGTGCTGTGGGACGCCAACAAGTCCAAGCAGGTCTTCGACGCCTTCAAGAACGACACCGCGGTGCCGGACGTCAAGTAGGCGACCGCCCCGGGTGGCGACGGGGCCGCGGTGAGCGGGTGCCCGCTTGCCGCCTCGGGGATCCGACGCCACCACCGACGCCGCCGCCTCCCGGACCACTCGGTCCGGGAGGCGGCGGCGTTTCCACGGGACGGGGGTGCCGGCCGCCCGCGCGATCGGGCCGACGGGCGGGGCCGGCACGCCCGCGCCCAAGGCGGCTGCGCGGAGGGGAGCCGGGGCCAGTCGGGGCGGTCTCGCCGGTTCCGGGGTCCGCGCCGGGCTATCCCGCCTCGGCCTGACCGGCGTACGGCAGCAGGCCGGTGCCGCACTCCGGGAAGCGGACCAGCCACTCCCCCTCGCCGCCCGCGTCCTCGGTGGCACCCGAGTAGCCGTAGTGGATCGGCTGCCCCTCGCCGCCCAGCCAGCGGGCGTGCGCCAACTGCACCGACAGGGCGGCCGGGCGGTGCGGCGCGGCCTGCTCCAGCACCAGCTCGTGCTCGGTCTCGCCGGGCCGGAAGATCACCGCGGTCTCCGTGCTCGGACGGCGGGTGAAGACGCGCGCCCCGTCCGTCCAGTAGGCGGCGACCGTCACGGCGAGCGTGCCGTCCAGGCTGCCGGTGCCCGGCCGGACGTACTCCTCGTCGGCGACCCAGCGCGCGTGGTGGTGGATCTCCTCCTCGCCCCGGCGCTCGTCCCAGCGCACCCAGTAGCCCGCCACCCGCTTGACGGTCATGCCCTCGCGGACCACCCGGACCGCGAACCGCGCCGGGCCGGCCGGCTCCCCGGCGGCCGGCTCGCGGGAAGCCGGTTCGCAGGAGGCCAGGGAGACCACCGTCACCCGCTCGTACGTCACCTCGCCGTCGTCGGCGCCCTGCTCGATCATCGCTGAACCACCTTGCCGGGAAGTCGGGTTCGGCCGCGCCTCGGCCCATGTCCGAGGAGAGCGTAGGACGGCGTCGGCGCCGGTCGGGATGATTGCGCGGTTCCGGCCCGGGCGGCCGCCCCGCCCGGCTACCCTGCCCCTCCCGCGCCGCGGCCGCGGGTCGGCCCCGGCCTCAGCCGGGCAGTCGGTCGAGCGTGATGCCGAAGTGCTCGCGGTAGGCGCTCAGTGCCTCGGCCCCGGTGAGCTGCCGCTCGGTGCGGGTGCCGTCGGCGGCGGAGCGGATGAGCCGGGTGCCGCTGAGCGTGGTGCGGCCGCCGTCCTCGGTGAGCACGGAGCAGGTGGTCGAGCGGGTGAAGGGCGAGTCCGGCGAGGTGCTCTGCCACCAGCAGGTCGGGCCGAAGTCGGCGAGGGGGTACGGACGCGGATCGAGGCGGTACTGCGGGGCGCCGTCCATCCGGACCTCCAGCTCGCCGTGGGCGCCGTACGGGACGACGGTGAACGCGCCGTGCGGGTCGGGCTGCGGAGCGCGCTCGTCCAGGCGCAGCGGGAGCCGGCTGAACCGGCCGAAGCCGACGTCGACCAGCCAGGGCTCGTCCAGGTCGACCCGCAGCGCGAGGTGGTCGAACGGCGGGCCGAGGCGCTCCCCGTCGAAGACCCGGCCCGACAACAGGCTCACCCGGTAGCCCAGGGAGCGCAGCAACTCGGCGAAGGCGCCGTTCAGTTCGTAGCAGAACCCGCCGCGCCGCCGCTCCACCAGCTTCGCCACCAGGGCCGCCGGGTCGAGCACCACGGTCTCGCCGAGGTGGAGGCTCAGGTTCTCGAAGGGGACAGCCCTCAGATGGGCCTCCTGCAGCCGCGCCAGCGCCTCCGCCGACGGCTCCCCCGGGTCCGGCACGCCGATCCGCGCCAGGTAGGCCGTCCGTGCGGCGGCTGTCAGGCCTTCGTACACCGTGTCGTCGTCCATCCGCCCATTCCAGCCGGGCCGGGGGCACCCGGCCATCGGTCCTTGGGCCTAGGACCGGGACTCGGCGCGGCTGGGAACGCCGCCGCCCCGGAGTGGGAAGTCGGCGGAACCGACTTCCCACCCCGGGGCGGCAGGCGTACCAGGGGCAGCGGTGATTACTCGACCACGCCGGACTTGGCGATCTTGATCGTGGCGGAGGTGCGGCCGCTCTGCGAGCCGAGCGACTCGACCTTCTTCACCACGTCCATGCCCTCGACGACCTCGCCGAAGACGACGTGCTTGCCGTCCAGCCAGTCGGTGACGATGGTGGTGATGAAGAACTGCGAGCCGTTGGTGTTGCGGCCGGCGTTGGCCATCGACAGCAGGCCCGGGCGGTCGTGCTTGAGCTGGAAGTTCTCGTCCGCGAACTTCTCGCCGTAGATGCTCTTGCCGCCGGTGCCGTTGTGCTTGGTGAAGTCACCGCCCTGCAGCATGAACGAGGGGATCACGCGGTGGAAGCCGGAGCCCTCGTAGCCGAAGCCGTTCTGGCCGGTGGCCAGCTCGCGGAAGTTCTGGGCCGTCTTCGGAACGACCTCGTCGAACAGCTTGAAGACGATGCGGCCGGCCGGCTCGTCGTTGATGGTGATGTCGAAGAAAACGTTGGAACTCATACAGGGATCATGGCACGAACGTTCGCCGACCGCGTGGTGCCCCCGGGCGCCCGCAGGTCAGGGGCACCGTGCTATCCGGCGAGCCGTCCCGACAGCGCGGGGTAGTCGGTGTACCCCTCGGCGCCCCCGGTGTACATCAGCCCGTCGCGGAGCGGATTGAGCGGGGCGCCGGTGCGCAGGCGCTCGACCAGGTCGGGGTTGGCGAGGAAGCCGCGGCCGAAGGAGATCAGGTCCGCCCCCGCCGCCAGCAGCCGCTCGGCGGCGGCCCGGCCGCCGTCCTCGGGCAGCGGCCCGCCCCAGCCGAGCACCGGGTTGGCGATCACGGTGCCCGGCCAGGCCTTGCGGAGCTCCCGGAAGACGGCGTCCTCCGGGTCGGCGAAGACCACGTGGAGGTAGGCGAGGCCGTCGTCGGCGAGCTCGCCGACCAGCGCGCGGTAGATCTCCGCGGTGTCCCCCTCGTCCATGCCCTGGCCGGTGAAGCCCGGCGAGACCCGCAGGCCGACCCGCTCGGGGCCGATCTCCGCCGCGACCGCCCGGACCACCTCGACCACGAAGCGGATCCGGTTCGCCACCGGGCCGCCGTACGCGTCGGTGCGCCGGTTGGTGTTCCGGGCGAGGAACTGGTGCAGCAGGTAGCCGTTGGCGCCGTGCACCTCGACCCCGGCGAAGCCCGCCTCGACGGCGTTGCGGGCGGCGGCCGCGAAGTCGGCCACGGTCTGCCGGATCTCCGCCGCGGTGAGCTCCCTCGGGACGACGGCCTCCCGGTGCCCGCTCGGCGTGTGGATGGTCTCCGGCAGGGCGACGGGCGACGGCGCCACCGGGTGCAGTCCGCTGTTCTCCGGGTGGCCGATCCGGCCGCCGTGCTGGAGCTGCAGGAACATCCGGCCGCCGGCCGCGGCGACCGCCCCGGTCACGGTGCGCCAGCCGGCCACGTGCTCGGGGGCGTGGACCGCGGGAATGTTGGTATAGGTCCGGCCGACCCGGTTCGGGGTGGCGGCCTCGGCGATGATCAGCCCGGCACCGGCGCGCTGCGCGTAGTACTCGGCCATGATCGGCTGCGGAACACCGTCGGCGCCGGCCCGGGTGCGGGTCATCGGTGCCATCACCAGGCGGTTGGGGAGGCGGAGCGGGCCCAGGTCGGCGGGCTCGAAGAGACCGGTGGTTTCGGTGTTCGTCGTCATGCCGGAAACCGTAGAAGCTAACATCGGTGTCAGGTTCAAGTCCCCACGGGGCAAAGCCCTTTCGGGGCTCGGATCGGACGACGGGGTGGACGGCATGCGGATCGGCGAACTGGCCCGGCGGACGGGCGTGAGCGAGCGCTCGTTGCGCTACTACGAGCAGCAGGGCCTGCTGGTGGCCCGCCGCACCGACGGCGGCCACCGGGAGTACCCGGAGGCGGCCGTCGACCGCGTGGTGCACATCCAGGAGCTGTTCGCGGCCGGGCTGCACAGCCGCACCATCTACAAGATCCTCCCCTGCATGCGGGACTCCGACGGCAGCCCGAGCGAGATCGCCACCCCGCTGCTGGTCGAGGAGCTCACCGCGGAGCGGGAACGGATCGACCGGACGATCAACGACCTGCTGCGCTCGCGCGAGGTGCTGGACGAGGTGATCGTGACCGCCTCCGGCGCGCCGTCGCAGCCGTCTCCCTCCTCGCACCCCTCGCAGCCGTCGCACCCCTCGCAGCCGTCGTCCGAGGCCGCCTAGGACGACGGGGCGGCCGGGGCGACCGGAGCGGCGACGGACGGCCGGCGGTCGGCTGCGGGCTTGCGGGCCAGCAGGTAGGCCTGCGGGGTCCTCTCCTCGCCGTCCGGTTCGCGGACCGTACGGGAGGTCATCAGCAGGCCCGCCCCGCGGACCAACTCCTCGACGCGCTCCGGACGCAGCCGGCGGAAGTCCAGCGACACCGGGTGGCCGAAGGGCTCCTCCAGGTACAGGGGCTCGTCCCCGACCTGGAAGGCCAGCAGCAGCCGGCCGCCGGGGGCGAGCACCCGGGCGAACTCGGCGAACACCTCCGGGAGGCGCTCCGCCGGGGTGTGGATGATCGAGTACCAGGCCACCGCGCCGGTCAACTCGCCGTCGCGGAACGGGAGGTCGAACAGCGAGCCGACCTCGAACGGGACCTCCGGGTAGGCCGCCCGGGCCAGCTCGACCATCCGCGGCGAGAGGTCGATCCCGCGCACGTCCAGGCCCAATCCGTGCAGGTGGCTCGTCACGCGGCCCGGTCCGCAGCCGAGTTCGGCCGTCCTGGCGTCCGGACGCTCGGCACGGACCAGGTCGGCGAAGAGCGCCAGCACGGCGCGGTCCGTCGGCATGGTGTCCATCGCGTCCCGGAAGCGGTCGGCGTAGTCGGCGGCGATGGTGTCGTAGAAGGCCCTGGTCGTGGTGAGGAAGTCCGGCTCGGTCATGGTCCGGCACCCTACCCGCCGCCCCCGGAACGTAGCATCGCCTTCGTCAACCAGCGGGAGGGGAACGGGCGATGAGCACGATCGGGGTCTATCTGGCGCATCCGCGACCGGGCAGTTTCAACCACGCGCTGTACGAGGCCGTGGTCGACGAACTGCGGGGGCGCGGCTGCGAGGTACGGGCGCACGACCTCTACGCGGAGGGCTTCGCGCCGCTGCTGACCGCCGAGGAGACCGGCACGGTGGACACGGCGGACCCGTCCGCCGATGCCGGCCTCGCCCTGCACCGCGCCGAGGTGGCCACGCTGGACGCGCTCGTGCTGATCCACCCCAACTGGTGGGGCATGCCGCCCGCCGTCCTGGCCGGCTGGGTACAGCGGGTGCTGGCCCCCGGCGTCGCCTACAAGCTCGGCACTTCGGACGGCGAACCGGCCGGGCTGCTGCGGGCCGGGCGGGCCCTGGTGCTGAACACCTCGGACACGCCCGAGGACCGCGAGCGCAGCGAGTTCGGCGACCCGCTGGAGCGGATCTGGGCGGCCTGCGTGCTGCCGTACGTCGGCGTCACCGACGTACGGCGGACGGTGCTCCGCACCGTCACCGACTCGACCGCCGCCGACCGCGCCGAGTGGCTGCGGCGGGCGCGGGAGCAGGCGGCGGCACTGCTCGACTGAGCCGGGGCCCGGAGTCGGACCCCGGCTACGGACCTCAGAGGTCCAGCTCCGCCACCGCCTGGTCGCGGCTCAGCTCGCCGGTCGGGCGGAAGCCGAGGCGGGCGTAGAACCCTTCCGGGCCGTCCGGACCGGGCACGTAGGTGACGGTGGCCCGGGTGCCGCCGCGGCGGCGGATCTCGGCGCACACCTGCTCGACGGCGAAGCGGCCGTAGCCCCCGCGCTGTGCGTCGGCGTCGATCAGCAGGCGCCACAGGCCGGAGCGCGGGTGGTCGTCGGGCCGCTCCGGGTTGAAGCGGATGTCGAAGAAGGCCATCACGAAGCCGACCGGCTTCTCACCGTCCAGGATCAGCCGGGGCCAGGCGGTCTCCCCGTACGCGTACGCCTCGGCCAGCGACTTCACCACCGGCGCGACCAGGTCCTCCTGGTCGGGGCGCACCCGCAGGGCGAGGGCGGCGTCGATGTTCGCGGGGGTGACGGCGGCCAGGCTGAGCCTGGCGGGCCCGGAGGTCGTGGCGGAATCGGAGGGCGCGGAGGACACGGAGGACGCGGACGACGCTGAGGACATGGCGGGCAGCCTAGGGAGCGGGGCGCCCGCCGTCGCGCGATTTTCGTCGGGGCGGGACGGCGGGGCCCCGGACGCCGAGGCGCGGGACGCGAACGGCCCCCGACCGCGGACGGGCGGTCGGGGGCCGTGGGCACCTGGGCCGCTCGCCGCGGCCGGGCCGGGTGGTCTCGCTTCGGCCGGGCCGGGTGGTTACGGGAGGTTGCGGGCCATGACGATGCGCTGGACCTGGTTGGTGCCCTCGTAGATCTGCGTGATCTTCGCGTCCCGCATCATCCGCTCCACCG
>NZ_JBEORY010000073.1:0-44908 GCF_040302665.1 Kitasatospora sp. NPDC097691
GACGCCCCCTCACCGTCCTGCTGGCCGCCGCCGCTCTGGTGGCCGCCGCGGCCGCCCCGGCCGCCGCCGTCCACGGCGGATCGGACACCACGACCACGTCCCACCCGTTCGCCGTGGCCCTGCAGACCGCCGCGGGTGAGCAGTGGTGCACCGGCGCGCTGATCGCGCCGCCCAAGGTGTTGACCGCGGGCCACTGCGTCGCCGAGGCGGACGACCCGCGCTCGCTGCGGGTCATCGCCGGACGCACCGACCTGACCGGCACCGCCGGCCAGGTCCGCCGGGTGAAGGCCTACCGGGTGGACCCGCGCCACACCACCGGCCTGGACCACGACGCCGCAGGCCTACCGGCGTACCTTCGGAGCCCCGCCCACCAGCGGATGACCCACCCAAGTCCACAGCTCCGCAAGGTCCGCGCAGTGCTGTCGGCTCTCGTGAACATCGAACAGCGCACTCGCCCAGCGCCTCCCGGAGTGCTGAACATTTGCCGTCCAGGTTCGTGAACAGAGCCAGCCGACGACGGCGTGCTCCTGGTGGTGCTCGTCGTCCCGGTGCTCGTGGCCGGCGGGGTCGTCGGCCGGAGGTCACGGCGGTACGTGATCCGGACGACGTGCGGTACGTGAGTGCGCGGCTGTCGGCGAACCAGGCCCGGCTCGATCCGCGGCCAGAAATCGGCCAGCACAGGCGCAGCAAAGCGTTCACCTCCCGGGCCGCCTCCAGCAGCTCCCCGGCCTCCCGCTCCAGCCGCTCCTCGCGTTCCTGGTAGCAGGTCCAGCAGCGACCGCCGGGGCGGCGGGTCGAGCAGTCGTGAGGCCTCCCGGAGGTGGGCGCTTGCGCGCGGCGCCGTGTGGACGGCTGGCGGCGGCCTGCGGTCGGTTCTCGGGCTGTTCGGGTTAAACGTCTTCGCGGCTCCGTGGTGCTGGTGGGCTGGTCTGGGAGAGTCGATGGGTGTTCAGGGGCCCGTAGCCGACCGGCCCGTGCCTGGGTGACCTGGGGATTGCCATGAGTGACGCAGGAGACGGGGCCCACCCGGATCCGGACCGGGCCGCCGACGGCACTCCGACGCCTGCCGTGCCGCCGGGACCGGATGGGCCGGACGCAGGGTCTTCGGCCTCTGGCGGCTCGGGTGCGCGGCCGAGCGGCGAGGTACCGGGCACTGATGAAGGCCCGCGTCCGCCGTCGTGGCGTGCGCTGATCACGGGCCTGCTGATCGCCCTCGTGATGGCCACCATCATGATCACGACGTACGTGTCGGCGCAGCATGCCGTGGTCGCGCGCGACCTGCCGTGGGGGGTCACCGGAGGCTCGCCGATCACCACCGCCGTGCAGCAGCACATCTCGCTCGACATCCACCAGTACTCCGACCAGGAGGCGTTGGAGGCCGCGGCGAACCGGGCGGAGATCTACGGCGGTTTCGTTCCGCAGAGCAACACGGTGGTCATCGCCGAGGCCGCGAGCCTGGTCGCCCCTGCGCAGATGCCGGCCCTCTACGAGGAGGCGGCCAAGGCCCAGGGCCAGCAACTCGCCCTCAAGGTGACCAACAAGCTCCCCAAGGAGGACCCGCTCGGCGTGGTCCCCGGCATCGCCGCGTTCGTGCTGCTCGTGGCCGGCTACCTCGGCTCCACCCTCGCCATGCAGCGCACCAAGACCGCGGCCGCCCGCCGGCGCGTCCTCAGCCTCATCGGCTACGCGATCACCGTCGCCCTCGTCTTCGACGTGATCACCGGCCCGATCCTCGGCGCCTACCCCGACGTCGGCTCCAACTTCTGGCCGCTGTGGGGCGAGTTCGCCCTGCTGTGCGTGGCGGTGGCCCTGTTCGCCGCGACCCTGCAGAGCCTGATCGGCCCGATCGGGACCCTGGTCACCGTCGTCATCATGGTCTTCTTCGGCAACCCATCCACCGGCGGCGTCAACGGCACCGCCTACCTGCCGGCCTTCTGGCAGGCCATCGGCCCCGGCCTGCCACCCTGGAACGGCTCCACCCTGATCCGCAACACCCTCTACTTCGACGGCAACTCCATCACCCAGCAACTCGTCGTGCTGAGCATCTACGCGGTCGCCGGCGCCGCCCTGGTCACCGTCTCGACCTACGGCCGCCTGCTGTGGTGGCGCGGCACCGGGAAGCGTCGGCCGCCGATCAGCCCCGAGGAAGAAGGCGGCATCGCCACCATTCCACCCGCATAAGCCCCCGCGCCCACCCGATCGCAGACCAAGCCCAGCCCCGCCCCCGCCGACGCCGTTACGCTCGGCCGACGACCAGCGGGGCCCTCCAGTCTCGGCCTCCCGCCCGAATCGACACCCTCCAGCAACGGCTCCCCGAACCGAAGAGGTCACACCCTCCGGTCCCTTGCCGGGTAGAGCCTCGCGTGGAACACCCGCACCTCCCACCACGGATCGTCCGGAACAAAGACCATCGCGGTCACCAGCTCCCACTCGGTCGGCGCGGGCAGCACCAGCGGGCCCAGTTCCTTCACTTCCCGGTCGCTCAGGCACTGCAGGCACTCCAGCCGGTCCGGGCCGGTCTTCTCGTCGAGTTCCAGCTCCGAGCCCGCCTCCGGCGCCGATCGGGCCCCGGCACGACCAGCACGGGCGCAGCGCGGCGTTCGCCGCCCGGGCCGCCTCCAGCAGCTCCCCGGCCTCCCGCTCCAGCCGCTCCTCGCGTTCCTGGTGACAGGACCAACAGCGGCCACCGGGACGGCGGATCCACTGCTCGCGGCCGTGGAAGCCGTACTCCCAGGTGCTCTCCTCCTTCGGGACCTGACCGCAGTCGGCACAGGCCAGGATCCGTATCACCTCCCGGTGGACCTGGCGGACCTTCTCCTCCCGGGCGGCCTGGCGCTGGTCGTAGGCGGCACGGTTGTTCGGGTTGTCGAGCGCGTCGAGCAGGGAGTGCCCGCCGGGGCAGCCGAAGCGCCACCACACCGGCCGAGCGGCCCGTGCGCGGCCAGCAGCTCCAACGTGGCCGCGACGACGGGCACCACGTCGTCGTACTCCCACCAGCCGTCCCCGTCGTTATCGTCCCGGTGCACGGTGTACCGCTGCCCGCGCCAGCACCCTCGCCGGATCGCCGGTGAACCGCTCCGCTGTGCGGACCGGGGTGAACAGAGCGGTGCCCCGGTCCTGCGACAGACCGCGCGCCGCCTCCGTGCCCGGCTCACGGGCCGCTGTGCAGCGCAGCACCGGCAGCACGTCCCACAGGGCCTGAAGCTTCCACGCCGGAACCCGCCCCGGCCGTCCTGTGGCGCCACAGCGCCCAGCGCATCGACGACGTCCGCCGCCGGCGCCAGGCGCGGCATCCACCACGCGAGACGGCCCGGCGTCCGCCGCAGCTGGTCCTGACGGCGCGCCCGTGTTCCGGACACCCGGGCCACCGTGCCGGCCCTCCGCCCGGTCCCCGGCCGCGCCGTGCCCGGCCCGGCAGGCGGTGGTGGCGGACTTGGTGTCCGCGAAGACCCGGCAGCGGCGCGGCGGCCCGGCCGGGCCGCAGCCGGCCGGGCCCGCCGCCGCAGCACGGCCCTGCCTGCGACTGACGAGGATGCAGAGCCCCGCGAAGTACGGCGGCCGCGCAGGTGGTGAGGATGAAGAGCACTCGTCGGCGGGTGCCGGCAGCGGTTCGCGGTGGACCGCAGGCCGAATGCCGACGGGAACCGAGAGCACCCACGCCTGCCGACGGTGCCCGGCAGGTGGTCTCCGGCGGTCCGGGGGGGTCTGCGGGTGTCCGTGATCTGCAGACGGTGGCTCTTCGCGCGTGCGACCGCCCGGTGTTGACAGCGGACGGGGACGGCTCGATCGTCGGTGCATGACGATCTCCGGTGGCGACGGCGAGCGCGACAGGCAATGGCAGGCGATCCTGGACCACTGGCGTCCGCCGCACACGCCCGGGGACTGGGTCAGCCCAGCACTGTGGGACCTGCTGGAGCCGGCAGCGTCGGAACCGCTGCTGCGCAGGCTGTTTCCGTGGACGGCCATGAACGAACTGCACGTGTCGGCGACGGGCGACTTCCGTCAGTACCGCACGGAGCCGTTCCCGGCGATCGCCGCGTCGACGACCCACGGCTTTCTCGTCATGACGCATCCATGGGGACCGGACCACGTGGTACTGGAGACCACGGACCCCGCGGCCGCGCTGGAGTGCATGGTTCTCCTGACGAGTGAGGCTCTCTCGAACGAACCCCCGGGAGACACAGAGGTGCCGACCTGACGCCCGGCCGAACAGCAGACCGGCTGGGCGGGCGGTGAGCCGGCCGGGCCGTATGCCGTCCCGGGCCCGGAGCGCGGATCCGCTCCCCACCGGTGACACCGGCAGACCCCCGGTAGGTACACATGGATATCCACCGCCCTCCCCGCCGCACCGGCCTGGCCCCCGCGAAGCAGCCAGGGCGAGCAGCCCTGCGGGCGGACGAAGCCGCCGGCACGCAGGCACGCCGGGCGGCGCAGGGTGGTGCGGACGCCGGCGGCCACGACGTCGTGTCCGACACGGGTGACCCGGAACAGCCACAGCCACAAACGCGGGTCGGCGTCGGCCTCGGCGGGCAGTCCGGCGCCCGCCTGCCCGACCCGGTCGGCCCGGTCCGGGGTGGCGGCGATCGCGCCCATCGCGGCACGCTGACCCGTGGCGAGGACGCGGGCCCAGGCCGAGCCGGCCGAGGTCAGGAAGCGCGCGAAGGTCAGGAAGCGCGCGCAGCCGGTCACCGGCGGCGGCCTCCGGCGCGGCCGCGCTGCGCAGTTCCTGCTTCAAACCCTCGGGGCCGCCCAGCAGGCCCTTGCAGGTCCAGCAGGGGCGCAGCACGGCGTTCGTCTCCCGGGCCCCAGTGCCCGCGCCAATCGGCATGCCCACGGAGGCGGCGTCCTGGTCCGGCTCGACGAGGCAGCTCCCCCGCTGCGCGCGTTTGCCCCTCGCCGGCCGTGCCCGCCGAAGCGGGCAGCGAGCCGACCCATCGACGCTCTCTTATCCTTCCCGCATGACGAGCCCTCAGCACGATCCCGAACGGGACGAGGCCATGGCCCGCAGCGCCATCGATGCATACCTCACCAACCGCACGCGGTACTGGGAGCGGGCCGCTCAACGGACGAAGGCAGCCGAAGCCCAGGCCGCCCACCGGGCCGCGCGCAACCGGCTCACCAGGTGGAAGAACGACGGAGTCCTCGACGACTGGGTCGCGAGCGCCGTCGTCGAGGCTGCCGAGCAGGACGCCGCCCGAATCGGCCGCGAGACCGCCGCCGCGAAGACCGGTCCAGCCCTGCACGCAACAGCCGTCCGCCACACGGAGTCAATCCGGCGCTGGCTCCACGCCCAAGGCCACAGGCTCCCCGACAACACACCGGAGAAGACATAGCCGCCCACACTCCCGGGCCTGGACGCAGTCCGGGCACTCAGCGACCTCCGGCGCCGCCTCGGCACGCAGTTCCCGCTCGGAACCCTCCGGGCCACCCAACGGGCCCTCGCAGGTCCAGCAGGGCGGGCGGGTCCACTCGGTGCGGGCTTCGACAACCCAGACCTTCTCCGGCTCCGGCACCACGCCGCAGCCAGGCCGCTCCGCAGAGCGCAGCAGGCTCGGTCACCTGCACCCGGCCAGCCCGCCGGGCGGCAGCAGGCCCCGGCAACCCGCTTGCGAGGCACATACAGGGCTCTCAGCAGAACTGCGGAAAACCCCACTACTTCTCATGCCATCCGAAGGTTCTCAACCAACCCCACAAACACACAGGCCAACGGCCGGAACACCCAGCCGACGACACCGGCAGAACCGGCTCTTACCCCCGAACACGAGCCCAGCCCCACCCTGGACTTCTCAACCAACCCGCGAACCCCCAGCCCACCAACAAGATCAACCAGCAATCCACCCACCCGCCACATGGCGAATCAGGTCACGGGCACGCATGCCGGTAGCGCTCGGCATGGACGCCAATGCGGGCCGCCCGAAGAGGACAGCAGCGCGGACCCGGGACGACCGCCTGGTTGTGCGCGGCGGCGATCAGGTCGAGGTAGTCGGTCCAGGCGAAGCTCTTGCGGCCTGTGGCCCGGGCCTGACTGTCGTCCGGCCTGGGCCGGTAGATCAGCCGGGACCGTTCACCGGGCTTGTAGCAGGTCAGGGCGGCGATCGAGACTCGCCGGCGGGAGCGGCCGCGCACCCGGACGACAGGGGTGCGGCCGCGGCGTCCCCAGTGCGGGCGCGTGCCGGGGTCATCGACACGCCGGCCTCGTCCTCGAACACCAGCCAGGCTCCGAGCGCCGCCGCTAGGCTTTTACCTGCGGCCACACCTGCTTCTTCCACACCTCGACCGCGCCCTCGTCGCGCTCGATCGCGCGCCGGACCGGCTGCTGGCAGGACCAGCCGTTGCGCCGTAGGAGCTGCCACACACCTTGGACCGTGTACGAGACATGGAAGCGACGGCCGATCAGAGTCTTGATCCGTGCCAACGTCCAGCGCTGGTCCTCCCAGCCGTGTGCCGGCGGACCCTTCTCCAACTCCCGCTCCAACTGCGCGAACTGCCGCTCACCCAGTCTCGGCGGCGACTGCGGTCCGCTCGATTCCAGAGCCACCGAGCCGCCTTCCCGCCAGGCCCGGCGCCACCGCTCGACCGATCGCACCGTGACTCTCAGGTCAGCCGCGATCGTTCTGTTGCTGTCACCACGCTCGAACCGCTCAACGGCGTCAAGCCCCACCCGCTCCCGGCGCTGCTGTTCCTGGGCAGTGAACCCGCCCCCCTGCGCGTATCGCACGACGAGGGCATACCCACGGATCGACGGCCCTCATCAGCCCCGACAAGACGAGTTCAACCTGAGTAGGTGGCCATTTCCGGGTCCAGCGGACTCGCCATACGGCGTCATCAGCCTTGGTCTGTCTTGTGGAGGTGCCAGACCCACACCCTCACCGTCGACATCCAGATCATGGAGAACGGACTTGCATCACGCCGCCGCTCGTAAACGCAACGGCGTTGGTCTTTACTCCTTTCGTCGATCTTGACGGCCAGTCCGATGATCCGAGTACCGCTCATTCGAAAGGGTGCCGAAAAATCGATTCTGCTTGCGCCGCCCTAGGTACACGGCGCTTCCAACCGGGCACGGCGGGAATGTAGAGCGCCCGCATCAGCACAGCAAAGGAAGGTCGAGTTGAAGCGCATCCGCACAGCCGCCCTCGCGGCCCTGGTGGCCCTGGCCACCGGCGCAGGGATCTCCGCCGCGCAGGACACCGGCTCCCAAGAATCACCACTCCCGAAAAGCGCCAATGCGCCTAAGGCCACCACCGCCGGGTACCCCGGCACCCCCCAGACGGTTCCGCCGGGAGAAGACCGCTCTGCCGCCGCACACTGCCCGGCGGGCACCGTGCTCACCGGAGGGGGCGGAGGCTTCGACACCAATCCTCAGCAAGTCGCCGTCGTCAACTCCGTCCCCGATTTCGACTGGTGGATCGTGACGGGCTCGAACCACGGGAGCGCCCCTGCCGACCTGGTCGCTTACGCCGTCTGTCTCACCCCCTAGCCTCGACCCTTCACGGCGGCGCGGGGGTGGTGGGGGCCGGCGCGGGGCGGGAGCTGGCGCAGGGCGCGACACGGGCCGGGGTGGAGCCTGGCGGGCCCTTGGGTGGTGGCTGGCGGGCCCTTGGGTGGTGGCTGGCGGGCCCTTGGGTGGTGGCTGCGGGGTGTCGCCTGCGGCGCCACCGGCGGGGCTGTCCCTGGCTGTCGCGCCCGGACCACCCATGGGGGATCCCGGGCATCCACCCACGTCACAGCCCACGACAGCACCCCACGCGACAGCAGCACGCGACAGCCCCCTTGGGCGGCCGGAACAGTTTGTCATTCGATCTTGATCACCGGGAGGTTCCCGCCACTTGATCTTGATCGGTGGCGGGGGAAGCGGTGGAGGCTGCTGCGCGGGCGGGTAGTGATGCCGTGTTGGCGGAGTGCGCGGGCTGTCGTCGGATCAAAACGTGTCGCTCCGGGCTGGAGTGGGTGGTTACGCTCGCGCGATGGAGATGGATGAGGCGCTGGAACCGTTGCGCCGGGTGCTGCTGGAGCGACGCATCGTCGGTTATCCGGAGTCGGTCGTTGCGGCGGTGGAGGCTGCCTGGGCGGCGCTGGCCGGCGGGGTGGACACCCCGAGTCTGTGGGAGCTCGGCGTACTGTCCGACGGGGAGGTCCTGGAGGCGCGCCGCCTGCTGGCCGAGGCGGAGCAGGAACTCTGGCCGGTGCTGCGGCTGCCCGCCACCATCGAGGGCCGCGACCGGGCGCTGGCCCGGTACTGCCTGCGGGACCTGCTGGACGGCCGCCTCGATCCGCTGGCGGCGGCCGAGCGGATCGGCTTCGAGCTGTGCCCCGCCGACGACCCCGGCTCACCGCTGCGGCCGGTCCGCGGATGGCTGTACCGCGCGGAGGACCAACAGGAGCACTGCGGCGGGCTGACGAAGGAGATGGTGGCCGAACTGCACGACCTGGCCTCCCAACTGCTGGCCGGCCCGCTGTCCTGACGGCCGGACCCCGACAGCGCGCTCCGCCCCGGCGCCGGGAGGGCAAGATCACCTGCCAATCGGTCAAGATCACTTGTCAGAGGACACCGGTGACGGCCCCAACGAGATCGACCGCCTCAACGGGGCCCGACTCCACCGGCCGCTACCCGGCAGCCGTCACCGTGTTCCGCGCCGAGCCGCGCACGAAGCGGCGCGCGGCACGTGAAAGGCCTACACGGCCATCCCGAGCAGCTGCGCCACCAAAGGCAGGAAGCAGACGCAGACGCCGCCGCCGCAGGACCCGAGTAACCGAGACACCGAGAGGCCCACCGCCGCCAGGCGGCGGGCCTCTCCACGTCGGGCCAAAGCGGCGGGTGCGCTACCGGACAAAGGGAACGGGCCCAGCATGACAGCGCCGGGGCCGGCAGCGCCGAGCCCGGCCGAATGGGCAACGCAGGACGGCGCGGGCACAGCCGCCGGGACGGGCGGCCAGGCCGCCCCCGGAACTGGCCGCGCTCGTCCGCCGGGCCTGCTCCCGCTCCCGTGCAACAGCGGCCGGCCACCGGGCCTCGTCCTCGGCCCGGGCCGTCTCCAGCAGCGGAGCGGCCGTGTGACTGAGGTAGACGACCGGCAGGGGGTCCACCACGATCTGTCGTCCAGCCGGAAGTTCCACTCCGCTGGACGGGGATCGGCACGTCGGACCCGTACAAGATCCGCTGCTAGTGTTCGGCGCCGCAATCCGATGATCCGACCGCAAGGAGCTGCCATGACGTCCCCGTTGCTCCGGGCCGCCAACCCACACCCGACCGCTTCGGAACCGACTTCCTCCTCACTCCTGCGCCGGTTCGGCAAGGCCTCGCGGGCGCCACTCATCCTGGTCGCCCTGGCCACCACCGGGCTGCTGGTCGCCGGCTGGCTGAGCACGACCGAGGCCGATGCCGCTCGGGTCGGTGACTGCATGCATGATCGCGGTGTTGCGTCCAGAGCGGATCTGCAGATCGTGGGCTGCGGCAAACCGGATGCGCAGTACAAGGTCGTCAAGGTCGTCCGGGATGCCAGCCAGTACCGGCCGTGCTACGGCGAGGGGCCCGAGATCTTCGGTTCGTACACCCAGAAGCGATCGACAAGCGTCGTCGTGCTCTGTCTGGCCGTCAATCCCGATCGGCCGGGCGGCCCTGTCCAGCCCCCCAACTGGCCCGACGAGTACGGCCAGACCGGCTGACGCCTCACAGGCACCGGCGGACCCGAAGGGAAACTCCCAGGGCGCTGGCCAGGTCGCGCGCCGATCAAGGTGAAGCTGGAGAACCGCGGCACCGGTAACGGCGGCTTCGACACCGAGTCACCCGAGCATCACCGTCGAAGCGGGACCGATTTCCTGCCGACAAGACTCCCTGATACGACACCGCGTCCACCCCCTCCACCGGTCCGAGATTCCTCACCTCGGATACCGTCATCCCCTCTCGATCACCGGGCCCGCGCCGGTGAGGAAACCTCAGGGACCACACCACCAGAAAACACAGGGAAAAGACCCTGTGAGCAGGGCGTGCAGCAGCGGGCGCCGGGGCGGGCGCAGCGTCAGGCGGGAAATTCCGGAAAGGCGGGGCCGTTGGCGGGGGTTGGGGCCTGGCGGCCCCTTGGCGGGTGGTGGGGGGTGGCGCCTGCGGCGTCACCGTGGGCAGGGGGTCGCCTGCGGCTCCCCTCGGAGGCGGCTCCCCCGGAGGCGAGGGGGTGCGGGCGGGGCCTGCGGCCCTTGGGGCGGGGGTGGGCTCTGGCTGCGCCGGGCCTGGCCGTGGGGGTGGTGCTGTCGTGCTGTCGCGGCCCGGGGCGAGGAGGGGGGATCCGGGGTATCCGGGCCGGAACGGTCATCACAGCGGTCTGAGCGGGACAAGGGACGCGACAGCACCGAGGCCTGCGGCCCCGGACAGGCCGACGGACAAGGCGTCGGCGGGCGGGCCCGGATGAGGACCGCGGCCAGGACGGCGAGGACGACGGCGAACACCACCGGGCCGTCGAGGCCCCGGCGAGCGGGGCGGGGCGCACCCCGGGGGCGGGGACATCGACCAGGACGGCGAGGACGGCGGGAAGGGCGGCCCGCACCGGGACGTCGAGGCGGGCCGCGGGGCGCAGCCCGGCGGCGGGACCAGGGGGGTGGGGTGCGGGCGGCGGCGTGGGCGCGCCGAGGTCGGCGACCAGGCCGTCGAGGACCGCGGTGCCGGCTGGAGCGGGCCAGAGCGGGGCGACGGTGGAGCAGAACATCGGCCTGCTGCTCGACGATCGCCTTCATCGGGGCGAGGCCGGTGCCCCCCGCGACATTGAGGACGTCGGCGCGGGTGTCCCTCCGACACTCGATCTTGACTGATTGGTGATCTTGACCAGCGAATTTGAGTGCCTGCCGGTACGGGCTGTCACTGTCCTGCCATATGGTCCCCAGGCTGGAAGGACCTGCTGGCCCGCGTGGGTCCGGCCCGGGACTTCCAGGGCCCCCACCGCCCAAATCCGGTGGCACCGTCCACCGGCCGGTGACTACGGTCTCGGCATGACCAGCCAGAACGAGCACCCGACCCGACCCGGTCTGGCCGCCATGCTCGCGGACCAGACCGCCGCCTGCGCCCCGGCCCGCGAAGCTCTCCTGGCCGGCGGCGAGCTGTGGCTGTTCGACCGCGAGGTGCCCGACTGGATGGTGCGCGGCATCGCCGCCACACGGCTGCGCCGCGCACGACGAATCGGCCTAACCACCGTCGGCCTCGACGAGTCGGTCGAGATCCTCTCCCGACACCGCGACGTGCCGTTCCGAACCGGCCTCCTCGACGCGCCGGACCGGTCCTGGTTCTTCACCCTCTACTTCAACGCCACCGGCACCGAACTACTCGCCTGCAGCGCCGTCAAGAACCAGCCCCCGACCCGCAAGCCCACCCGACGGCCCAGCCCATAGCAGCCGGGACGCAGCCGGCGAAGCCGTACGGCGGCCCGGGGCGGGCCGAAGGGCCGGGAGCGGCGCGGGGGGCCGGGAGCGGCGCGGGGGGCCGGGAGCGGCGCGGGGGGCCGGGAGCGGCGCGGGGGTTGCCTGCGGCTCCCCCGGTGCGCGGGGGCGGCGGGGCGGGGCCTGGCGGCTCCGGGGGCGGGTGCGGGGGCGTCGCCTGCCGCGTCCCCATGGGCAGGCGGCCCCTGCGGGCCCGTACCGGCCTTGAGGGGGGCCTTGGCTGGTGAGCGGGAAGGCGCGGTGCCCCTGCGGGCCCCCTGGCCCGTGCCGGGCCTGGGGGTGTTGGAGGCGGGCCTGCGGCCCGACGCCGGCAGGTACGGGCGCGGCGGCCAGGACGACCGGACGCCCGAACACGACGAGCGGGACGGCGGGCCCGTCACCCGGCGTTCCGGATTTCTGGAACCGCCCCGCTACGCCGGGGCCCCGCCGGACCAGCCAGAACGGCGGGCGCAGGCGACCTGTGACAGTGAAGTTGGGATGGTTGTCGCCGAAGTTGGGACAACTATGTTTTGTGACAACGGAGTTGGGACTGGCCAGTCGTGCCCGGCGGGCGTGGGATAGGTTGCCTGCTATGGCTGATCTTGGACCCGTCGCCTGGCCGCCTGCCCCGATCAGGACCGAGCGGCTCATGCTCCGTGAGCCCGAGGCCCGGGACCGTGCGGCGTTCATCGAGCTGCTCGCATCGCGGCGGGTGCACACCTACCTCGGCGGCCCCCGCCTGCGTGACGTGCTTGAGCGCGAGATGCTGGGGGTGCCCGAGCGGTGGCCCGGGAGCTTCGTCGTTGATCTCGACGGGGCGATGATCGGCCAGATCCTGCTCAGGAGAGCAACGGAGCACCGCCGCCCGGCTGCCACGGGAAAGGCCGATCTCGGCTACCTGTTCCTGCCGCAGGCATGGGGGCGCGGGTACGCCGCCGAGGCGTGCGCGGCGGCGCTCGACTGGTTCGACGGCGCGCTTCCCGGCGAACCGGTGGTGCTCACCACCCAGACCGCCAACGACCGGTCGATGCGCCTCGCGGCAAAGCTGGGGTTCACCGAGGTAGAGCGGTACCAGGCCTGGGACGCCGAGCAGTGGCTCGGCCAGCGGTCCCCCATCACGCCGTCCGCTTGAACTCGTACTCGACAACGCGGATCCACGAAGCCACCGACCGGCCGTCGGCCACGGCGCACCTCAGAAACACCACACCGTCCCACAACCCCTGGTACTCGTCCGCCCGCCGCCAGCAGCGAAGCGCTGGCGAGCAGAGATCCGCGAACGGGCGCTGCAAGCTGCGGCCCTCTGACCAGGCACGACGAATCATCGGCGTCAGCGCTTCCCAACTTCGCTGTCACAAACCTGCGCTGTTCCCGACATCGGTGACCACCATCCCGACTTCGCTGTCACAGGACAGCAGGACAGCAGGACAGCACCCGAGGCCCCACCCAGCCCCCTGTCCCACCCAGCTGTCGCGCCCAAACCACACGCAGGGTAAACCGGGCATCCCCCCACGTCACCACGCACGACAACCCCGCGACAACCCGGCGCGACAGCCACCAGAACACCCCCGAGGCCGGCCTGACGGCCACCCACACCAGACCACCCCCGGACGACGGGCTGCCGGAGAAGGTGAGGACGCGGGCCGTGACGGCGGCGACCAGGACGCCCTGGGAGCCAACGGGGCACAGCACAACCCACAGCACCGACCCCCCAGCCCCGGGCCACCACAGCAACCGGCGACCGGTGCGGAGACGGCGGGGCCGGGCCGCGGTGACGACGGGCCCCTGGTCGACGCCAGCGAACGGGACAACGGCGAGCTCCTGGTCGACGTCGGCGGCCGGGACACCGGCAGGCGCCGAGATGGCCGGGACGGGGGCGCACCAGCCGCCGCGGCGGAACGGGCAGCCGCACAGGCGCCCGCGCTGCTGCACGGCACGGCCGGGCGGGCGGGCGGCGGGTCCGCCGTCCGCAGCGACCGAAGCGACCAAGGCGACCAAGGCGACCAAGGCGACCGAGGCGGCGGGCGGCGGCGGCGGCCGGGGACGCAGCACGACCGAAGCGACCGAGCACAGCAAGGCCCTCCAAAGCGAACACCGGCCCTCCGACGGCCTTTCCGAGGTCTTTCCGATGCGGATTCAAGAGATTACCGTGAACGCGATTCCGCCCCCCTTTCCCTGAATACTCAGGTCGGCCATTTCCGGTGCTCTGGCCGGGTCGGTCGCGGGCCGGGGCTCCGGCAGGGTCTCGGCGAACGGTGTGCACTCACAGTCACCATCCGGCGGAATGGCCTCCGTCCGGCGGTCGGCGCGGCGGCCGGGGCCAGTGGTCCAGAGAAATCGGTGATCAAGGCCATTTGGCGTCTCGTGGCGAATCAGGTCACGGGCACGCATGCCGGTAGCGCTCGGCATGGACGCCAATGCGGGCCCCCCGAAGAGGACAGCAGCGCGGGGCCCGGGACCACCGCCTGAACGCCGACGGCCGACGGATCAGGCGCTGGAAGGCGCCCTCAGCCGAAGTTCTGGATCACCACACTGCATGCCAGGCCACACATCACGCTCACGGCGGATGCGACGAAGCGCCATGGAGCCCAACGCATCCGGGCCGGCAGGACCCAGGCAGCCGCGATGAGCACCAACTGCGCGCCCATCAGGCCGTGGGCAGCGTCGTACTGCAGGCCCCAGTCCCGCCCACAGGCACCCCGTGGCACGCACTGGTCGACCTCGACCGCGCGCACCAGTACGAAGAACCAGTAGAGGACCTGGCAGAGCGGCAGCACAACCGTCACAACGAGCGGAAACCTCCACGCGTCGCGGTCGTGCAGCGGCGATGCGGATCCGGCCGGGATGTTGTCCATAGACCGATTCCACCGTGCCGAACCGGACCACACATGAGCGCGACTACTCAGTCGGGACGGATCAGGTACCCAGTCATCGCCGGCCACCCAGCACGGCGACGGCCCGGGACGGCAGACCGGGGCGCGGCCGCGCCCCATCCCCCCTCCCGCGACCGGCCCAGCCGAACGCGAGAGAAGAAGAAGCCCGCCGCAGGCGCCGCAACCTCGCCGCACCCACCCGCCCCACCCCGAACCGGCCAGCTCACTCACAAGAGGAAGGACGCCAGTCGTCAGGCTTTCCAAGAGGGTTGATAAGCCTCCCGACATGCCCGTTCACCCCCCGGTGGGAAACCACGGCAGGACCCCATCCGAGACCGCTTCCAGGACAGCACTGCAGGGCCGGGGCCTGGCGGCCCCCTTGGAGGGCGAGGCGGGACGGTCGAGGCAGGGGCGGGACATTCGGGGGCACCGCGGACGCCACCGGACGGCCACCGGAAAACGACACCGAAATCCCCCGAGCGACAACGCCCTGAAACGCCCTCATAAACACCCAGAAAAACCGGCCCGAATTCCCCCGCCCCGCGGACCGGTGGGAGGCGGACCGCACCGCGATGCTCACCATCCCGCCGGTCGACCCGCCGGACTGGTGGCCGCTTCGTGTCCGTATCGGCCGCGACCACTACATCCGCGTCGATACCAACGACTACTCCGTCCACCCTCGCGCGATCGGCCGGACGGTGATGGTCCGCGCCGACAACGAGGAGATCACCGTCCTCTGCGGCGAGGGGACCGTGGCCCGCCATCCGCGCTGCTGGGCCAGGCACCAGAGCCTGACCGATCCCGACCATGCCGCCGCAGCGGACCTCATGCGCGGCGAGGTGATCCATCAGCAGGCCGCCCGCGCGGCCACTGCCCGGGCCGCGGTGCTGGCCCCGGACAGTCTCGGCATCGAGGTCGCGCAACGCGAACTGGGCACCTATGACCGTATGTTCACCCTCATCGAGGGCGGCGCCGGGAAGGAGGACACATGATGGCCCCGCACCGCTCCCCAGTCCCCGAACACTGCCACCGACGCGGCGAAAGCAGGCGTCCCCGCCGCCCGCACCACCCGGCAGACCATCGCCGACCTGGCCTTCCTCGCCCGCGCGATGAAGGCACCCGCGTTGCTGGACGCCGCCGAGCGGCTCGCCGAACGCGCGCAGGCCGAGTCCTGGAGCCAACTCGAATACCTCGTCGCCTGTCTGCAGCGCGAGGTCTCGGCCCGCGACTCCCACGGCGGCGAGGGCCGCATCCGCACCGCCCGCTTCCCCGCGATCAAGACCATCGAGGAACTCGACCTCGCCCATCTGCGCAGAATGACGCGCCAGCAGCTCGCCTACCTGGGAACACTGGACTTCATCGCGGCCAAGGAGAACGCAATCTTCCTCGGGCCGCCGGTTATCAACTGGGCCTGAGCCCCGTCGGGCCGCTGGCGCAGCCGGCGGAGAAACCTCGCGAGTTCCTCCGCCGGCCCGGCCTTGACCCCGGCCTTCAAACGGCCGGCCACCGGCTACCTGCCCAGGTTCCAACGCAGGCAGACGGCGCTGCAAAGAACCCGCTTCGTGAAACAGGCCGCGGCGGCGCCCACCACGGCGGTCGCCGCCGCCGAGACGACCGGGTCCGCCAGCACGGCCGGCCGGGCAGCTGCGACGATCCCGATCACCACGATCAGGATCACGACGCCGGTGGTACCTGCCGGAATGCTTCCGCGTCGCCACGGACACGTGATCTTCATGGACAAGGCTGTCCATCCCCTCTCGGGTTTGTCGAACTGGTCAACACGGGCCCCACGGCTTGCCGGCCGCGCCTGACGGGCTTTTAGAAGTCATCCATTGGGAGCAGCCCGAAAAGCAAGACCATTCAGCCCCCGGAAAGCGCTCATTAATTCAATCCGACCCGTTCAGATCTCCTATAAACAACTTTCAGAACGTGCGCCTTCTGCGACATATCAGCTGGTCAGGGGAACTCCTGTCGGCTTCCATTAATTCAGTCCGCAAGGCCGTGTCCCATGAAGTATTGCCGCCGATCGCCCTGAGTCGGCAGGCTGGTCCGCGACTGGCCTCCCCGGCCGCGTCGATTGGTCAACACACAGGGGACATGGACCACAAGCTGTTGCCGCAGCCGGTCCCATCGCCGGACAGCCGCACCAGGAGCCGCCAGGCTCCCCCGCAGATACCGAAGGGCGCCGGCCACACA
Organism: Kitasatospora sp. NPDC097691; assembly: GCF_040302665.1. Taxonomy (NCBI): domain Bacteria; kingdom Bacillati; phylum Actinomycetota; class Actinomycetes; order Kitasatosporales; family Streptomycetaceae; genus Kitasatospora; species Kitasatospora sp. NPDC097691. Next base: position 16,467 of record NZ_JBEORY010000073.1, read on the forward strand.
CCGGCGCCCTTCTGCCGTTCACAGCCGCCTGGACGGGCAAGCGGCACCGACACCCAGTGCCGACCAGACCCCGCTGCAGGGCCACAGAACCACGCCCCAGACCGAGGACGCGGCCACGGCTTCCGACCGGACAGAGCGCAGCGCCCGGCCATCCGGTGGCCGGCTTCACCTCAGGCGCCGCCGCATTCCCGACCGAGAGGGTGTCAAGGCGCCTACGAACGGACGCGGGTGACAGGCACTGGCAGAGCGGGGCGGTACGTGTACGCCATGGCTACCAGCCGCCCGTGGTGCCGCGCCGCAACCGTCCTGCTCGCCCTGTCCGCCGCCCACGCGCCGGCTGCCACCACACCCACCGCCGCCGCTCTCCACCGCCCGCGACGAGCTCGCCGACCTCCCCGTCGCCGAACTCCCACTCCGTGGACGCGACGTGACGGTGATGGCCGGCAGCAGCTCCCGGTACCGCCGGACCAACGGATCACGCCAGGTGCGCCTACTGGAAAGGGCGCAGGAGCTGGTGGATGCCGGCTGAGAGATCGGCATAGTGGACGTCGCCGCCGAAGTCGTCGGTCCACATCACCTGCTGCTTGGGGGCCAGGGCGATCAGCAGGGTGAAGACGACACGGAAGGGGAAGTCGATGGGGTCCTGGTCGGAGAAGGAGAAGAACTTGCGGTCGTCGAAGTAACTGAACTCGCGGAGCTCGTCCCGGTAGGGGACGGAAAGCGTGTAGACGTTGAAGCGGGGGATGGGACCGACGAGGCGGGCGTGGGGCCAGTTGCCGTGCAGGGCCTGGTCGAGCTGTTCGGGGGTGAAGTCCCAGGAGCCGCCGTGGTCCTGGTCCGGCATGATGAGGTATTTGCCGCTCACGGGCTTCCTCTCGTCGAGGTTGCGGCAAGGTTGGCTCTGCCGCCTGGCTGGGGTACGGGGTTACTTCTCGATCCGGGTGCGGCCCGGGACCTTCTCGGCCGCCATGATCGCGTCGAAGTACGCGGCGGCCTTCTCGTCGTTGGTGATGACTTCGAGGTGGTTGATCGGCTTGTTCCGGGGATCCTTGAAGGCGCTGGCGTACCGGGCGTTCTCCCACGTCTGATCGGCGAGGGCGCTCTCGTCCGTGCAACAAGCTCGCGGACGGCCTGGTGGTCGTCGTCAGTACAACCTCGCCGACCGGCTCTCCGGCCGCCTGCAGAGCGTGAAAGGGGCGCCCTGGCGTGACCTGCCTGAGCGCCGCTTCCACGCCGAGCACGGCCCCTTCACCGCGCACCCGGCCCCACCGTTCACCATCCCCAACCACGAACACCCGTGACCTGGGGAAAGAACCCCAGCCGCCCCAGTGAACAGCCACGCCGAACCACTGAAAACCAAACGCCGATCATCACCGCCCCTCCGGGATCACGAGCGCCCACGCCGCTGGCGAACGCCCGCTCCATCACCCGTGTCCGACTCCGCGCGGCGACGGAGTGGTGAGGGAGTTTCGCTGACGAACACCCATCGCGGCGCGAGTGACTCGATGTCAGGAGAATGCCCAATTGCCGCATTTTTCGATCGATGCTCATATCGGCCCAGGCTTCAGGTTCGCAAGCGCACAGAGAGCCTTCTTGGTCGCACCTTTGGCCGGTTTGACGGTGGCTTGAAACGCCGTCCGGCAGGTTTGATTCACTCGAAGTACCCGTCCCACCCACAGAACAGGAGAGGCTAGTGAACCTGCGCAAGGCAACGGCGGCCTGCGTCCTCGCATCGGCGCTCGGTCTGACGCTCGGAACCGCTCCGACAGCCTCGGCTTCGTCCGCGGAGACGCTGGTCGTGTCCAGCGTGCCGTCATTCGCGGAAGGTGCCGACAGCATCGCCAAGCCCCCGGCCGCGCTTCTCGCGGACAGCGCGGCGGGCCACCGACTGCGGAACCGCAACAGCAACAAGTGCCTCGTCGTTCAGGGGAACGCCGACAGGGCCATACCGTTCCAGTACCAGTGCTTGGACTTCTACGACCAGGCATGGGGTTACATCTCGATCGCCCCCGGCTTCAACCTGATCAAGAACCTGAACAGCAACAAGTGCATTGCAGCACAGGGAAACTCCGATGGGACCCAAGCCATCCAGGTGGATTGCAACGGGAACTTCTCGGACCAGGTGTGGTATACGCAGCTGGTCTGGTACAACGGCGAGCAGCTCGTTCAGTTCACCAAGTCGGGCACGAATCTCTCTCTGGCCGTCCAGGGGTACGAGGACAATAAGCAGCTGATCCAGGTGACGAACGGCGCCTTCGCCGACCAGTACTGGCGAGTCGCCTGGTAGGAGCTGTTCAAGGTTCGGGTCATGGGCCGAAGCCGGGGACTTCAGAGCGCAGCGCGGTGGTCGAGCCGTTCGGGTTCGCAGACCCGCGCCGGTACGCGGTCCGGGCCGGCCAGGACACCTGCGGTACTTCGACGGCGTCGGCCTGGTCATCGTTGTCGTCAGGCTCGGCGGGGCGCTGACGGGTGCTCACGGGCGTCTCCCTGTGGCCGTGGCCGGGCGTTGCCTTCGAGGGATATCCGGCGCTCCCGACAGCCGCCAAGCCCGTTGTCGGCCCGCGCGCCGCGCCCTCTCCCACCCCCCTGATCCGGCCCCCGCCGCCACCCCGGACCAGCGAGCGGCCGGCACCAGCCGGACGCGAGAAAAGGACAGCCCATCGCAGGTGCAACAGCCCGTACCGGCGCCCCGGGCCGCCCCGCGGGCTGCACCTTCTGGGGCGGCCGGGCGGGGCCTGCCTGGTGCCGCACAACGCGAAGGCGGGGGTCAGCGGGGGCGTGCGGTGGCGGGGGTGAGGTGGCGGGCCAGGGTGTCGAGGGCGGCGGACACCTCGCACAGCAGTGGTTCGTTCGGGGGCCGCGGGTACCGAACCCCCGGCGTCCGGCGTCCGGCGTCCGGCGTCCGGCGTCCGGCGTCCGGCGTCCGGCGTCCGGCGTCCGGCGTCCGGCGTCCGGCGTCCGGCGTCCGGCCACGAAACCACGACGGACACCACCCCGGGAACGGTCCGGACCACCGCACCCGCACGCCCCCGAACGACACGGGAAACCGCCCCCGCCCCCAGCAAGCAGACGAGCGGCAAAACCCACGCCCGACCGGGCGGCCCCTCGGGTGGGGCCGGGGGTGTCGCCTGCGGCGCCACCGAGCATGGGGGGCGGGGCGGTGGGAGGGCATGGCACGGCGGTGTCCGGGGGCGCAGCGAGGGTGTGGTGCGGGCGGGGCCGGCCGGCACGGGAAGGGGGCCTGCGGGGAAGGGGGCTGAGGGTTCCTTCGCGGGTGGTTCGGCGGTGCGGTGTCGACGGCGCAGGAGCTGTGCCAATCCTGAGACGGGAAACCTCGCGGCAGGACGCGCACGGGACCGGGCAGGGAAGAGCGCGGACCGGTGTCTGACGGTCCCTCGGGTGGGGGCGGGGGTGTCGTCTGCGGCGCCACCGGGAGGCCAGCAGTGCCGAGAGCCGGGCAGGGGCAGCACGGAATGGGCTCTACTCCTTCCGGTTCTGGGCGCGGAAGAACGCTGCGGTGAGGGCCGCCACCCCGCCGCCCAGCATCCCGGCCGCAGGGACGGCGGCATCGTGATCGACGAAGTACTTGGCGATCCACAGATACCCGGCCAGACCTGCGGCACCCGTGACAGTGCCGGCCGCCCGAAACCCGAGGCTGATCAGGTCCATCCGGCGGCGGTGGACCTGGTCCAGGCACCACTGCCGGTGCTCCTCCGCTTCCCGGTCGAAGCGCAGCTTGGCTTCGCGCAGGACGAGCCTGCGTCCTGCAGCCCCCAGGCCCTCCAGTCGTTCCGCATCCTCGGTCGTCAACAGGAGGTGGTCGGGGGGAGGCAGCCGAGGGACGCCCGCCTGCCCGCCGGGGGGCTCTTCGTCGTCCGCGTGGCCGGACTCTTCCGGCAGCGTCACGGCTGTCATGGCTGGTTCCTGTCAGGGCCAGATTCGGGGTCAGGGTCGTGCTGCGGCCGCTGCGGGCCACCAAGCTCTGTAAGGACGCGGTCTTGGGTCTCCAGGACATGGCACAGTGCCCGGTCCCAGGAAGGCGGCGTACTGCCACGGTCTCTTGGCGCTCTGGGCTCGGGGGCGCTCCGAGCGAACGGCGGCAGCACGGCGTCAAGCATCCCGAGGGTGAAGGCCTGCCTGCAGGTGTGCCCGGATGGGCTTGGTGGCTGCGGGTGCTGCCCAGGCCTGCCAGCTGTGCCGCGCCGGCCTACGGTCAGTAGTGCTCCGAAGAACGCCCACAGGGTGAGGAAGCCTGTGAGCGACCACCAGCCGTGGGCCGGAGGCAGCGCGCGCAGGCCCAGGAACAGGACCGTGGTGATCAAGCTGACCAGGAGGACGCCCCGCAGAAGCCTCCGAGTGACCAGGCGGGCGCCCCGCAGAAACCTCCGAGCACGCATCCGGCGGTAGGCCCTGCGGCGGGCACGAAGCACGCCCTGAGCTGACTCGGGCCGCTCGGGCCGTCCCTGGGCGCGCCGACGCAATGCCTGCGCCGCGACCAGGGCCGCCCGCCCGTGTGGCTGCGCCGGATCGGCGGCCACCGCGCGACGCCGCAGCGTGGCCCAACGGCGTCGCACCACGTCCCGGGCAGTGGGTGCCGCCGTGTCGGGTGGCGGTCTGCGCGCCGCCGCCCGTAAGGCGGTGCGGGCGCCCGCGTCCACCGCGAGCACGCCGTCCACCACCGTGGCGGCCACCACGGCCGCCAGCTCCGACACCCGATCGGACAGTGGCAGTCGGTGCAGCGCGGCAGGAAGCGGCGAGAGCCGGCCCAGCAGCCGGCGGCGTTCCTCGGGCCGGATGCTCAGCCGGACCGCCTGCCGGTACGCCTCTTCCCATTCCTCCGGGCTGAGTCCACCGCCGCGGTGCCGGCCGCCGCCCACGGTGCGGGCCAGCCGGTCCACCTCGGCCAGCACCTCCGGCAGCCCGGCCAGCGCGAGCAGCCGCGAGCAGTGCTCACCGGCGCACTCGGGGTGGAAGCAGTCGTAGCGGGCGACGACCGCCGGCACGCCGCCGCGGACCAGTTCGTCGATGAGCGTGGCGCCGTCCCACTCGGTGACGATGCGCTCCAGTCCGGTGGCGTCGATCGCACGGTCGCGGTAGTGCGGGACGGCGGACGGGGCGAAGGCGGCGCCGAGGGCGAGCACGGCGACGCCCGCGACGAACTCGCGCCGGGAGCGGCGGGCCCGGGCCACGTCGGAGAGATAGTGCAGGTCGAAGACGGTGTCCCCTACCTCGTCGCGCAGCCAGTCCCGCAGCCGCTCCGCTCCCCCGGTGGAGAGCCAGCGGGCCGCCGAGCCGGAGTTCTTGAGCAGCGTCTCGGTGAGCCGCACCGGATCGGTGAAGGGGCTTCCGAGGAAGGTGACCGGGCGGTGGGCCCGGGTCTGGCCCTGCGGCCGACGGCGGATCACCTCGGGGCTGCCGCCGGCCAGCCAGCTGCGGACCTGCGAAGCGGTCCAGCGGTCCTCCGGGTCCTTGGTGAACAGTCCTTGCAGGAGCAGCAGTTGGCGAGGGTCGCGGACGGCGGCGAGGTCCACCTCCTCGCCCATGACCAGTTCCAGTTCGAGTTCCCGGTCGTCGGCCCGCTCGCCGTCCGCGCCGACGAAGCGCGGACGGCCGACGAACAGCTCGTACAGCACGTTGCCCAGGCCCCACCAGGGTCCGGCCGGGTGGTTGTTGCCCGCGAGCTGCTCGGGGGCCATGTAGGCGACGGTGACCATCATCGCGGATGTGAACCGACGGCTGTCGGTGAGCCGGTCGACGCCACCGAAGTCGGCGATCACGAACTCGCCGGCCCCCCTGCCGGGCCGCACCAGGATGTTGGCCGGCTTGAGGTCCAGCGGATTGCGCTTGATCCGCCGCTGCCAGAACTCCAGCATGGCGACCAGCTCGTGGACGATCTGCCCGGTGGTCCGCCGGTCGGTATGCCCGGCCTCGCGCCACAGCCCGGCAACGTGCGCGGCGAGGGTGACCGGGAGGTACTCCATGGCCACCCAGTCGACCTGGGCGCCGTGCTGGCGGACCCGCCCGAAGTCGATCAGGTGCGGGACGTGTCGGCGGAAGCCGTCGTTGCGCAGGTGGTCGAGCAGCGCGTGGTCCATCGGCTGGCCGGCGGCGGCCACCTTGACCGCCGCGTCGCCGCCGTCGTCGGTGCGCCTGACGTACCAGACAGTGCCCTCGGATCCGGTGCCGGCCCGGCCCAGCGGGATGAAGCGGTCCCGCAGGACGTCCGGGAAGGCGCCCTCGGACGGGTCGCCTGTGTCGTCGTGGGGACCACCGCTGTCCTGCCGTCCCGGGCGGTCCGGTCGGACCGACGTCCGAGCGTGCGGGGCGTACCGCGGTTCGGCGCCGGGTATCCTGCGTGTCGCGGCCCCCGGATCGAAGCGCGGCGGGGTGGCGGACGCCCGGCCGGTTGCGGCCTGCGGATCAATCTGAGTCAGCGGGACGACCCCGAGCCGGGACGACCGGTCCGGAGCGGCGTCGGAACCGCGCCAGTGCCCCCGGGACCACCGCCCCACCCTGCTCCGCAGCGGATTCCGCGGCTCGGCTCCGGCGGCCGACCAGGGCCTCGGCCCGCGCCGGTCGTCCTCGGCCGGATCCGTGTCCTCTGTCGTGCCCATGCGACACTCCCCTCCCTCGCGCCCCAACCCGGCGCGGGGCCGTGAGCGTGGACGCACCGATGCCGGGATGGTGGCTTTGACGCGCCATCATTCCGCACGCCGGGCAGGGCTGTCGGGCACTTTCCGGATCAGAACCGGCCCGCCACAGGACCAGATGCCGAAGCACCCGTCCGCAACAGGGAACCGGCGCCGAGGGCGCAGCGACCTGGAGCCCGACGACTACGTCCGCGAGCGGATGAAGCAGGAGTTCGGGCCCATGGCCTACCCCGAGGGCGAGCAGGTGCAGATCCACGTGGTCCTGCACCACTACGGCCGGGGCGTGGTGGCCGAGCGCTCCTACCAGGTCACTGGCTTCGGCGAAGCCCTGGGCATCGGCGAGTGCGCGTACCGCGCCGGGATCAAGGAAGCGACCTGGCGCGGGTACGTCGCCCGGGGGCAGGCGCCGGCGCCCGACGTCCCGGACGAGGCGTGGTTGGGCAGGTGGCGCCCGTCGGGGCCGCACTGGCGCGAATCTACCCTCGCACGGTGGATGGATGAGCGGCTCGGGGCCGGCCACCGGAGCGACCTGGACGGCTAGTACTCCAGCAGGACTTCGACGTTTTGCCTGATCAGACGGCTGCGCGGTGAGTGTAGCGGGCTGGTGCCCGTCAGGGGCGGTCTTCTTGGGGCCGCCCCTCGATCGTGTCCAGCCGGCGTTGGTAGTGACAGTGGCGGGGCAGCCTCTCGCCGTGATCAACGAGCCTGCAGCCGAGAGCTGGGACCGCGAACTCGAAGACCTCTTCCTCCGGGTCGGCCACCGTTTCAGCCGCGTGGAGCCGCGCCGCCGGATGCGCGACTACGTCCGAGGCCTCCTCGGCCCGGTCGGCCGCAAGAACGGCTGGCAGCTGGCCGAATACGCCGGCCACGCAACCCCCGACGGGCTGCAGCACCTGCTCGCCGGTTCCCGATGGGACCCGGACGAGATCCGCGACGAGCTCCGGCACTACGTCGCCGAACGCCTCGGCGAGGACGACGGGGTCCTGATCCTCGACGACACCGGCTTCGTCAAGAAGGGCACCACCTCGGCTGGCGTGCAACGCCAGTACTCCGGCACCGCCGGCCGCACCGAGAACTGCCAGATCGGCGTCTTCGCCGCCTACGCCTCTACCCGCGGCCGCGCCCTGGTCGACCGCGAGCTCTACCTCCCCAAATCCTGGACCGAGGACCGGGACCGCTGCCGCGCGGCGAAGATCCCCGACGAGCGGGACTTCCACACCAAGGGCAGCCTGGCCAAGGCCATGGTGCTGCGGGCACTCGCCTCCGAGCTGCCGATCGCCTGGGTCACCGCGGACTCGGCCTACGGACAGGAGGGCCGCTTCCGGCGCTTGCTCGAACAGTCCGGCGTCGGCTACGTCCTGGCGGTGCCCAAGTCCCAGTTCAGCGTGGGCTGTCCGCGCATCGACGGGCTGTTCGCCCAGGCCCCGGCCCAGGCCTGGGAGCGGATCTCGTGCGGCAACGGCGCCAAGGGACCGCGCGTCTACCACTGGGCGGCCATTCAGCTGCCCGCCGTGGCCGAGTACGACTACCAGGACGAGACCCTGATCCGCCGCCGGTGGGCGCTGGCCCGCCGCAGCCTGAGCAGGCCCGACGAGATCGCCTGCTACCTCGCCTACGCACAACTCGACACGACAGTGGAGCAGTTGGTGCGGATCGCCGGAATGCTGGGCGATCGAGGAGTGCTTCCAGGCCGCGAAGAACGAGTGCGGTCTGGACCAGTACGAGGTCCGTCGCTACACCGGCTGGATGCGGCACATCACCCTGGCCATGCTCGCCCACGCGTTCCTGGCCGCGGTGGCAGCAGCCGCAACATCAAAGGGGGCTGCAGAAACGATTCCCGCACCCTGGTCGACCTCACCGTGGCAGAGATCCGGCGGCTCCTGGCGGCTGGCCGCACCCATGACCCGCGTCCGCAACGCTGCTCGCCCCGCACCCACGCCCTGAACTGGTCCACCTGGCGCCGGCAACGCCAGGCCGTCGCCCGCCACTGTCACTACCAACGCCGGCAGGACACGATCGAGGGGCGGCCCCAAGAAGACCGCCCCTGACGGGCGCCAGCCCGCTACACTCACCGCGCAGCCGTCTGATCAGGCAAAACGTCGAAGTCCTGCTGGAGTACTAGGCGTGCCGGACAACCGTGGAGCTCGGCATCGCGACCGAACGTGCTTCCTGGGCTCGGCCTACTCCTCGGCCAGTGGGGGCAGGATGGACTCAAGTTCCTCCCAGACGTCAAGATCGAAGATGTAGACCAGGATGGCCACCTCCTGGCCAACGCGCGCTCGGAAGGCACCGAGGAACTGCCAGAACTGGAAGTCCGGGTACCGCGACATGTAGGCGTCGTAGCGACTGGCGCCCACGTCGGTTAGAAACTGCCTGGCCGCCGCGGTGACGCTGCGCAGACAGTGCCGCAGCGGGTCGTTTTTCGCGTCCGCCAGCAAGTCCGCCATCCGATTCCGGATCTCGCTGACCGACCGGACGCAGTTCACTTGATCGGGTTCCTGGGAGAAGGGCAGATAGAGCACTCGCCGGTCCTCAAGGTACGCCAGCGCCTGCTTGGCCGTCGGGCGATCGGTCTCTACTTCCTTGAAGGTCAACCCACCGCCGAAGACAGGGATGTTGAAGCCGGTAAGTCTCTTCTCGACGTCCTTCTTCCGCAGCCGACCTGGCTTGTCTGCTGATGTGCTGTTCATAGTGATCATCAGGCAGGGGCGGCCTGCCTGCCTCCTCGTGGATCCTGGAGCCGGCCTCTGCCCGGTTGGGGGGCTTCTGCCCAAGAGCCTGCGGCGGAAGCGGGCTCTTGGCGACCAGAGCTGGGCCGCCCGGACGGCCGCGGCGACGTCTACCGCCGCGGCCGGCGGAGCTGACGGGAACCCGGCGTTAGCCGCCGACGGAGCGAGCCCCCTCGATGTCGAATCGCCCGTGCTCGGGGCGGGCACTTGCTGGCGAGCACCCAGCGGGCAGTGGCGGCAGCCGGACATCGTCCCGGCGCCGTTGCACGAAGTGAAGCCCGGCGGGTGCGATCAGGGCGGCTATCTCGGTGTCGGTCAGCGTCACGAAGGCTCGATAGTCGCAGGCAGATCGCCTGGTGTGCCATTTTCTGAGCTCTCGGAGGACCCTCCCGCGAGTTCTGTCGGCCGTGGCGGCGGAGCGGTCTGCCCATCGGCTTCGTTGACTTCTAGACACAGCGTGCCTGGCTCGACTTGATTGGTTGTCACGGAGGACCGTCAGCGTGGGCTGGGTGCGCGGTCCTGGACGTAGCGTCTGATGACACCGTAGGAGATCGAGGTCTCGTGCTCATCCATGAGCTTCGCCCAGATCTCTGTGGGGCGGTGCCCCACCTCGACCATGGAGTCGACGAGGTGCTGGACAGGATCGATGGCGGTCGGCCGACGAGGTAGCGGTTTGCGGGGGCGGGGTTCAGGGCCGTCCAGGGCAGCCCGGACGGTTCGCCAGGAGACGTTGTGGCGCTTTTCCAGTGCTCGCATCGAAAGGGCTTCCCGTTCGGCGTCGTACCGGATGCGCCGGTAGAGCTCCTTCTTGTCGATCTTCTTGGGCGACACGGGGTTGGGAGCTGGCTTGCGCTGCCGACGGGGTGGTCGGGCATCTGCCAGGGCTCGTTCCGGGCGTGTCGGCGCTGACGGACATAATCCGAGTCGTGGACCTGAGACTGGAGCTGCTGCCCCCGCCTGTGAGCCGGGAACGGCTGGATGAGTTGTGTCGTGAGATCGAGCGGATCTCTGATCTGGTGGTCTTGCGCTCCGAGGATGCGGATGAGGCGATCGAGGCCTTCAACGCAATGACCGGACACGACTACGGAGCCCTCGACTTCGCCGAGTACGACGCCAGCCGAGACCTGGAGAACTTCGCCAGGGAGGCTGCCCGGCCGGCTCACCCTCGGGTGCCGGACATCACCCGGGACGAGCTTGTCGAAGTCGTCCGCAGACTGTCGGCGGCCTTCCCGGAGAGCGACTACTACCTTCGGCTCCTGAGTGCCAATGTGTCGCATCCCCGGGTCAGTGACCTGCTGTTCCATCCGCCAGCAGAGCTCCAGGAAGCCTCCGCAGAGCAGATCGTCGAGGAGGCGCTGAAGTATCGCCCGATCTCGCTTTGAGTGACTGAACGTCAGCCCGCCGCTGCCTGCTGCTCGACGCGGTGCTCGGTCGGGTAGTGAGTGATGAAGTCCGTTGTGGCGCATGCTCCTTGGGCACGGGGGATGGCCTGCGCTCGCTTCGCGGGACGCCAGACTCCCGGCTGCGATCGCGCGGTGACGGCATGTCTACCCGGCTGTAGGGGCCCGGGATCCGGTGAGCTGTGGTGCCCTGGCCCGACGCGAGTACGGCAGCGTCCGGCCGGAACCAGGCACCGCGCCCGGCCGCTCCGCCCCGGGCCGGCAGCCGGGCGGAGCCAGCCGGTGACGGCACAGGGTCGGTCAGTACGCGGTCGGAGCGTGGCAGCAGCGGTCCGCCTCTTGATCACCGGTCGTTAGACTCACGCCGTTCGGATGCTGCCGGGCGATGGAAAGGCCAAACCGTGGACGACAACCACTGGGACGACTGGCCGCAGCGGTGGGCCGGCACGGACTGCGACATACGAACGGCCGTCAGCGCGATCCCGCGGAAGGTTCGGGACGGGTTCGGGTACGACGAGGTCCCCTGGAAGCGGTTCCGCCACTTCTACGGCCCGGGCGAGGAGATCCCCGGCCTGCTCGCCACCCTCGCGTCCGGGGACGCCGAAGCCGCCGACGGAGCCCTGTGCCGGCTCTGGACGAATCTTCACCACCAGGGCGGCACGATCGCGGTGGGAGCACTCGCGGTGCCGTTCCTGCTGCGGATCGCGGCGACCCGGCGCCCCGAACTGCGTGCCCGGACCCTTCGCCTGGTCGCCGAGATCGGCCGGTGCCAGCACATCGGGGACGGATCACGCGAAGGCCTGCTCCAGGTCGCCGAAGATCCGGCGTTGGTCGAAGGCAGCACGGTGTGCCCGGTGGACTGGACGATCCAGGCCGCCCGGCAGGCCGTCACCGACGACCTGGACCTCCTGCTCCCGCTCCTCTCCGACCCCGACCCCGAAGTCCGCGCCGTGACCGCCTACGCCCTGGCGGCGGCGACCGGCGAACTCCCCCACCTCACCTCGGCCCTGCACTCCAGGCTGGCGACCGAAGACGACGCCGTGGCCCGGATGGGCCTGGTCCTCGCGATCGCCCAACTCGCCCGCGAACACCACGACAGCCATGCCCCCGGCTGGGCCCGGGACCTCTGGTCGGCTCCCGGCCGGCCGCCCGAGATCCGCATCGGCGCAGGCCTGGCCTGGCTGTGCCTGGTCACCGACCCCGCCCCCGACGAACTGCGCACCCTCCTCACCGACCCCGCCATCCGCCGATACGACGACCTGCTCCACCCGGTGCCATGGCTCACCTGGATCGACACCACCGGATTCGGCCTGCGCAGCTGCATCGACGACATACTCACAGAGAACAGCACCCGAACAGCGCCCGAGGATCCCTGGGCGGCCTCGCTGTCAGACTGAGCCCTGCCGGGGCCAGCCGAATCCGCCCCCTCAGCCCCCGCCGCACCCTCCGGCCGAGCCCTCGCCGCATGTGTCTACTGCGGTCGGATTGTCTGCGCCGACTGGCATGATCGGCCGGATATTCGGATCCTTTCCGGGCCCGGCGCGCAGTGCCGGCAGCCCCAAGGGGGATGCTGTCGTCGTGGGGGTTGTCGGTGCAGGCGTGGAAGTACAGTCCGGCCGAGCTGGCGGTGGTCCGGGCGTTCGTCGACGGGGATCCGCTCGACCAGGTCGGCGGTCCGCTGGACGTGCGGGCGGTGGTCGCGGCCATCCGCCGTGAAGCCAAGGACGGGTTCCTGATCGAGGAGGTGCCCTGGGAGCGGTTCCCGTCCGGCGCTGACGTGAGGAAGGACCTGGAACGCGCGCGCTCAGGGGACGACGCCGCTCACCACGCCGTCGACATGGTCATCGGGCTGTGTGCCAACGACACGAGGGCCGCGGCCGCACCGGCAGTGCCGTTCCTGCTCCGGATCGCGGCCGACCCGACGGCCGGCCAACACCGCGCCCGGGCGCTGACCGCCGCGGGCGAGGTGGCGCGCATGCGCCACCACGGCGTCTGTACGCGCGAGGGCCTACTGCAACTCCACGCGGCCGACGACTGGCAATTCGAAGTCACCGGCTACCCGCAGAACTGGTCGGTACAGGCCGCCCGGGAGGCGATCACCGCCGACACCGGCCTCCTCCTGCCCTTGCTCGACGACCCAGACCCCGCCGTCCGCCTCACCACCGCCTACGTCCTGGCGGCCGCCGCCGGCCGCGCCCAGGACATCCTGACCCCGCTCCACACCCGCCTGCCCGTCGAACACGACCCCGCGGTCCGCGCCGGCCTGGTCCTCGCCATCGCCCAACAGGCCCGCACGCACCACGACGTGGCGGCCATCGCCTGGATGCACGCCTGCTGGTCCGGCCCGACCCGGCCGCCCGAGGTCCGCGTCAGCGCGGCACTGGGCTGGCTGTGCCTCACCGAAGACCCGGTCCCCGACGACGTGCGCACCATGCTGGACAAGCACGCCACCCCCGACCTCGCCCACCTCCGAGAGGCGGGCCGCGGGGCGCAGCCCGACGGCGGCCGGGTGGGAGCGAGCGGACGGCGGCGGGGGTTTGACGCTTCTCGCCGAAGGTTGACTGCGTCGCTCCTGGCTAGAACGGAGGCTCCGGGGAGAACTCGCCCGCCACAGCCCAGGGATCGTTCTGCCTCCGCCGCTCCGCCGCCTCTCGCTCCCGGCGCTCGGCAGCCGCGCGCTTCTCGGCGATCGCGGGGATGGAGGCGATGGCCTCAGCCGGGCGGCCGTGCCTGATCAGCATGTGCGCCAGGTCAAGGTAGGCCGAGTACTGGGTGGATGAGCGGAGGAGTGCGAGGGCCGCCTCCAGCCGGCCGTCCAGCTCCAGCAGCCGTGCCAGCGCGGTGTCCCACTTGCCGGGCTCCCGTTCGTTGAGGGCGGTGGCCTGCGAAATGCCCTCCGTGCAGCGGCCCGCCTCGCCCAGCAGCCACAGCCGCAGGCGGAGGACCTGGTCCGGGTGCCCCTCGACGTACGCGCCGGTGAGCCCTTCCAGGAGTTCGAGCGCCCGGCCCGGCCGGCCGTCGTCGACGAGCAGTTCCAGCGCCCAGTGGAGGAGGTTCCCGCCGTCGTAGTAGTCGAATGTGGGCCGGCCGGTCTCGACGGCTTCGTCGATCCGTCCCTGGCGGACGAGGAGGTGCATCAGCGCCACACGGTCCTTCGGGTGGTCATGGGTCTCGATCCCCTCGCGCAGCAGGCTCTCCGCTTCGCAGGCCCGCCCCGCGTCCTCCAGCGCCTTCGCGTACACGTCGAAGGCGGAGCGGTGCTCTGTGGCGGCGAGGGCTTCCAGCTCCTCGATCAGGCCCAGCCGGGCGAGGAGCTGCGCGTAGTACTCCGGGAAGTTGACGGGGTGGCGCCGGCCCGAGGCCATCTCGGCGCGCAGGACCTCGACGGCCTCGTCCGTACGCCCGGCCCGTTCCAGGACCCGGGACATCAGGAGCAGCACGTCCCACCGGTCCGTCCGGGATGCCCCGCAGCACGACTGACCGCACCGCTCACACGCCGCGCTCTCCGTGCGCTCCATGCGCTCCGCCTCCTGCGTGAGCACGTCCAGAACCCGGTCGTCGCGTCTCTGCCCCTCGGTCACCTCGACCAGGCGGGACCGGAGCCAGGACTCCCCGAGATGGGGCGTGAGCACGTCGATGGCCTCCTCGACCCGCCCGGCCTTCGACAACAGCTCGGCGTAGCGGGCGCATACGTGGCCGTCGCCCAGCTCGGCCGCGTCCGGGCGCACCATCGCGAGCGCCTCGTCACCCTCGCCCCGACGGATCATGATCTCGGCGGTGAGCCACTCGGCGGCCCGCCAGCCGATGTCCGTGAACGGGTCCACCAGCGTCAGCGCCCGTTCGAACTCCCCGGCCGCGCACAACTCCCGGGCCGCCGCCTGCGCGCAGTTCCAGTCCCCGCGCTCCTGCGCCGCCCGGATCAGCAGCTCCAACTGCCCCAGGTCGAGAAGGGTCCGCACCATCCGCGGGTAGACGCCACCGTGGTAGCGCGCCTGCCAGGAAAGATCATCGACGTTCACACAGGCACCCTACGAACCACCACCGACAGCCTCCGACCGGCAGGAAGCCTGCGCCAAGGCGCGGGCGGTCGGGGCGGAGCGGGCAGGGGCGGGGCGAGCGGCCGCGGGGCCCGGGGACGCCGCCGGACGGCCACGGAAAACGACACCGAACTCCCCCGAGAGACAACGCCCTGAAACGCCCTCATAGACAACCAGAAAACCGGCCCGACTTCCCCCGCCCCGAACCGGCCACCTCGCTTGCGTATCGCGTTCACTGCGAACACGGACAGCAACCAGACCCGGCCACCCCGACCAGCCAATCCCGACCCCCGACGATCACCCCGCAATTGGTCCAACCCAAACCGGCAAAGCCCCCAAAACAGGCAAACACGCAACCGACCCACCACAAGGTCACACCGTCGTGACGGCTACTTCGGCTACTCCGAGGGCGGCTGGCGGCACGCCGCGCCGCAAGGACGGCCGCCGGTCCGCGGGCAGGACACGGGCGCCACCGCCGCCCGGAGGACTGCGCGTGCGGAACCCACGGCAGCGAGCGATGGCCCGCGCGCCAGGACGGGCCACCGCCGCAGACAGTGTCGGCACGCAGCACTGAACACCCGACCCCGTCGCCGCCCGGCGCCGGCGGCCCCCGGCGGCCGCAGACGGCCCGCGGGCAGCGCCAGGGCGCCACAGGGCGTCGGCGCGGTTGGAGGAGGCCGAGCGGCAGGCCGCCCACGCGGTGTGGGCGGACGGATCCCGGGCGACGCTGCCGGGCAAGGACCGCGTAGAAGTCGGCGCCCACCCGGTCACCCTGGTCCGCTCCGGTGCGACGTTCGAGAACCGCGTCCTGGTCGAGCGTTCTGGGACAATCGCCGCATGACCGGCCAACACAACGCCGCCACCGAATCCCACCGGCCCCTTGCCGAGCCGGTCCGGCTCGACCCGGCCGATCCCGACACCCTGCGGCAGCTGTGGAACCTCCAGCGGGCCTCCTACGCGGCCGAAGCCCGACTCATCGGCTTCGACGGCCTCCCACCCCTTGCACGAATCCCCTGAGCAGTTGCGCGCATGCGATGAGTCCTTCCCCGGGATCCGCGACGAGTCGAAACCGGTCGGAGCAGTCGGCTGGACCCGCCTGCCGAACGGCGCTCTGGACATCTGCCGCCTCATGGTCCATCCCGTCGCACATCGCCGCGGCATCGCAACCGTGCTTCTCGACGCCACGGACTCGATCAAGCCCGCGGAACTGACCATCGTCTCCACCGGAACGGCCAACCTGCCCGCGCTCGCGCTCTACCGCCGGCGCGGCTTCGCGCCCGTCGGCGAGCGCCAGGTCGCACCCGGCGTCACGATCACAGAGCTGGAACGCAAGAACACATCAACAACTCAGCCAATCCACAATTCTTGACGATTGCTCAAGCCAGCGCCGCCCCGGACGGACATCGACACACCCCTGGGCCTCACCGCGGACGCCGCCCGAGCCCGGGTCGCTGGCTGATCCAGCAGCGGGTGCACCGGGCCCGCCACCTGCTGGAGGCCAGCGATCTGGCGGTCGACCGGATCGCCGCGGAGGTCGGCTTCGCCACGGGGGCGTCGCTGCGCCAGCACCTGCACGCGGCGATCGGGGTGTCACCGCAGGCCTACCGCAACACCTTCCGGGTTCACGGCGGGATGCCGGGCCGGATGAGAGCCGCGGCGCGCGGCCCCGCGCCAGGACGGGGCCGCGCGCCGCGGCGTCGTCAGGGAGTCACCGTCACCGTGGTGATCTCGGGGTTCGCGCTGTTGCCCTGGTAGACCGTGTCACCGCTGTAGACGGCGGTGATGACGTGCGGTCCGGTGGTCCGGAAGAAGACGACGCGCCCTGCGGCGGCGCAGTTCCTGACGTCGAGGACCAGGCGTGCCGTGCCCAGGGGCGTTCCGGTGGTGGTGTCGGTGAAGGTCACCGTGCCGGTGGGCGGGGTCGTGGCGCCGGTACCGGCGGGGCAGACCAGGTCGTCGATCACCACCGGCCGGCCGAGCCGGACCTGCGGGGGCAGGGCGATCAGGCGCGTGGTCACCGGCTTGCCTGGGGTGGTGTAGCTGATGGTGATGCTCGCGGCGGCGCTGGTCACCGTGGGGCCGGTGCCCCCGGCGGGGACGAGGGACGAGCCGCCGCCTCCGCCGCCCGCGCTCCCGAACGGGCTGATGTTGATGTTGAGGTCGCCGCCTCCGCCGCCGCCGTAGTAGCCGCCGCCTCCGCCGCCACCCGTCTGGAAGCCGCCTGGACCGCCGCCGTCGCCGCCGGTGCCGAGTGTGCCGGGGGCGCCACTGGAACCGCTGGGGGACGTGCCGCCGGGCCCACCCTGAGTGGCCGTGCCGGCCCCGCCGCCGGTTCCCCCGCTGCACACCCCGGTTACGCCCGGCTGGCCGGCGTCCCCGCCCTGGCTGCCGCCCGTGCACGACGAGCTGAATACCTCACCGGCTCCACCGCCGCCCGCGGCCACGATGAGGCGGGAGTCGATGGTGGTGAGGGGCGTGGTCCGGGGCTGGGTACGGACGTCGGAGGCCCCGCCTCCGCCGCCGCCGTAGTGGCTGCTGCCGCCGCCGTTGAAACCGCCGATGCACGGCGAGATGGGGTAGCAGGTGGGGGTGGTGAGCGTGGGGATGCCACCGACTTCGACGTAGAGGGTCTGCCCGCCGGACAGGCCGGTGAGCGTGCCCGAGACCTGCGCGCCACGGCCGCCGGGCGTCTTGTTGACACCCTCCAGGCCGCCGGCCGCGCCGATCGCCGTGACGTTCACCTGGGTGACGCCGCTCGGGACGGTGAACGTCTGCTCGGCGCCGGTGGAGGCGAACGTACAGGTGGTGGTGGGGCCCGAGACCGTGCAGGTGCCCTGCGCGTGGGCGGTCCCGGACAGCGCCACCGGGGCGATGCCGGCGACACAGAGCATGCCGGCCGCGACGGTCAGCGCGGGTGCGCGGCGGCCGGCGGCGGCCGGCGGTGAGAACTTCACGATCTGCTCCAGGAGGAGGACGGAGGGGGGTTTCGGCAGGGGGTGCCCGCCTCCCGCCACTGTGGATCAGACGGTCCGGACCCCGGTCGGCAGCGGACCTGACACACCGTCGATTCACCCCGGTGGTGTCGCGCGCCGGCCCCACCCTCACCGCCGACGGCACGCGGCGGCCTGACCACACCCCTTGTCCGACGCCTTGACCAGCGTGTTGTCCCGCCCGATTCGCCCCGGCCTGGAGCCTTGTCCTCCCGGTATGTCCGTGACCGACACCACAGACCGTCAGGCCGCGCGCCAGGCGCCGACGCGCGCGGTGCGTTCCGCGCGGACCGCGCGATGCGGGTGCGGGGCGCACGGCCGGAAGACGGTGCGGTGCGGAACAGCTCGCGGTAGGCAGTGAACGTCGCGGCGACCCACTCCGGCGCCATGGTGGAGCGGTCGACCTCGACCATCAGGACCGGCACCCGATCTCCGGGGCCTGCCACACCGCGTCCGGGCGCACCTTGCGCCGGCCGCCCGGCAGCAGGAACTCCACCTCGGTCGCCCAGTCGGTCACGGTGCCGACCCCGCCCGCGGCCCCAGGCGCGGTGCCGCCCCGCACGAAGGCGGTGATCGTCTCGTTGACCGCCATCGCATGCTGGGCCCCGGAGCGTCCGGCGCCCCGGGCCGTGGAGCCCATGTCGGCACGAGGCAGGCCGAGCACCTGCCCAGCCGCCTCCACTCCGGCCGTTCCCTCCAGCCGCCACGTCTTGTGGCGGTCCCGGGTGTTGCCGTCGGAGGCGACCAGACCGTGCAGCGCGAGATCGCGCAGCGCCTGCCTGATCACGGTGTTCGACGCCGCCGCCGGGCGCAGCAGTCGCTGGAGCTGGTCGGCGGTGGCGACCTTGAGGACGCCGAGCGCGCCGAGGACGTCGGCGCGCAGCGCGGTGGTCGAGCCGTTCGGGTTGGCGGCGCCGCGCCGGTACGCGGTCCGTCCCGGCCGGGCCGGCTCGGCGGGTTCGACGGCGTCGGCCTGGCCGTCGTTGTCGTCGGGCTGGGCAAAGCTCTGACGGCTGCTCACGGACGTCTCCCGGTGGTCATGGCCGGGCTGCTGCCTCTGAGCTTGGCGTTTAACCCTGGTGGGCTTGGTGTTTCTTGATCGTCTTGGCGCGTTTGACGGTCTTGCCGACGTCGTGGCGCCTGGCGCGCTGCTTATTCTTCGAGCCGGGTGGCCGTCCCGGGACTGGCCGGGACGGTTTTGGTGCGGCTGCGGGGCAGGCGGTTGCCGCTCGGATGTTGCGAAAGCCCCGGCGGACTCGGGCGGGGGTGAGGCGACGGGGCTGGGCGGGTCGTTCCCAAGGGCGGCGAAAGTCCTCGGCCAGCGGCCGGACGAGGCGGAGCTGTGTATGGGCCGCGATGATCAGCCAGGTCCACAGGTCGGCTGTGTCGGGATGGCGGATCTTCGGGGCGGTCCAGCCGAGCGTTTGCTTCATCAGCCGGAAGGTGTGCTCCAGGTCGATTCTGCGGAGGAAGGACTGCCACCAGCGGTTGATGTCCGCCGCTTGGGCGGCGGCGGTTGAGCACCACAGCCAGACCGGTTTCGGGTCGCGGTTCGCCAGGCAGGCGCTCGACCACCAGCCGGATCAACGTGCCGTGCAGGATGGGCAGTTCTTCCTTTGCGTGTTCCAGCCAGGGGCCGCGGTGGGTGAGCCTGGGGTGCATTCGGTCCCAGGCTATCGCCTCGGCTTTGCCATATCGGGTGGTGTCCGTGATGGTGGTGACATCGGGTTGGTGCCAGGTATCGGATTTGGCGAAGGCCAGGACGCCGCCGTGGCGGCGGGCCGGCCTCCCTTCGGCCCGCGGCGGGCGGGGCCCCGGTCGCGGAGCATGACGCGCTCCGAGCGCAGGCGGCCGACCAGGACGACCGGAAGGTCCGCGAGGGCGTGGGTGAGGTAGGCGATGTCGTAGGCGGAGTCCATGACGATCAGGATCTCCGGGTCGCCATCGCGCCAGTGCCCGGCCTGGGTCAACCGATCGACAATGTCGCGGAGTTGAGCAGCGGTGACCGTGGTCGCGTCGTCCGCGGGCCCGAGTCGCACGGCATCCAGCAGTGAGACCCAGGAGGTGCGGCCGGATTCGAGCGCGGCGACGAATGAGTACGGCCAGCCCGGCACCAACTGGTCACGGCTTCGGTCGCCGCGTCCGTAGACGTGGCAGAACAGCCTTTCCGGGCTGGTCGGGGCGTCGGGGCGGAGCCAGTTGCTCACGTCGACGGCGAGAACGATCCGTCCGTCGGCGGCCCGCGGCAACGGCAGGCTGGCCAGGGCGCGCCGCAGGCGGGAGGGCTCGCACCAGCCCCGGTCAAGGGCCTGGTACAGCGCGCCGTGACCGCGTCGGTGCTCAACGGCCAGCGACAGCTCGACCAGGGTCCTCACCGGCCCGTCCGTGCACAACACCGCGTCCGTGAGGCCGAAGAGCGCGTCCTGGCGGGCGTAGAGGCTTTCGTAGAACTCGACCCGAAAGCGGGACAAGATGCCCAATGCATCACCGGCGGGCGCGTCGACGTGAAGACTCGTACGCAGCGGCCGTTCTCTTGTGCTTCGTGACTCGACACCTCGAAGCGTGGAGAACGGCCGCCTCTTCTGTCCCGGGAAGAACCGCAGATCAGCAGCTCGAGTGACCTGCGAGGTTAAACGCCAAGCTCAGATGGCATGCCCAAATGCGGTGACCTGATAGGTCAGCCTAAAAATACCCACTGTCCCACGGATGGCAATATCGCAAGTCAGCTGAATTTGCCCGTTCACGATTTGAAAGTCTGTTCCGTCCACCCCCCAGCCGCAATTGTCACCGTCGTCCAGCGATAGCGCCACACGTGCTGCACGGACTAGCGTCGGCTTCAACGGCGCTGAGCTGCACGAAGTCTCCGGATCCCGCCTCCCACCACAGCTTGGCCCCCAGAGAAGCGCCGTCCTTCGCGTGGACCTCGTGCAGCGGAACCCGGTGCTCGCCCGTTGCCGCGACGACCCCAACCTGGATGCTGACCAGCGAGAACGTCAACGCCTTCTTCGCGATCACAGCGGGCATGGTGCACTCCTCACCCCCACTGGTCCCTCTACCCACTCCACTCGTGAACACCGGTGATCGCACCTTGACCTCTGCAGCGTGCCGTGCAACGGCGGATAATTAATAGTTGATCGATTGAACTACCTACCTGAGACCGTGTTTGAGATCTGCCGTGTCCCGTTGCTGAGAGTCTCGTTGAGCTCGTCGTGAGTGGTGTTGGGGGTGGGTATCCGTCGGATCTGACGGATGAGCAGTGGGAGCTGGTGGAGCCGTTGCTGCCGCCGACGCGGGTGGGCCGGAGGGCGGTCGGCGCGAGAAGCATCCACGGCGGCGGATCGTGGACGCGATCTTCTACGTGGTGCGGACGGGGTGTGCTTGGCGGCAGTTGCCGAAGGACTTCCCGCCGTGGCCGACGGTGTACTGGTACTTCACCTGGTGGCACGACGACGGCACCGTCGAGCGCATCCACGATGCCCTGCGCGGCCGGGTTCGTGAAGCCGAGGGCCGCGACGCGGAGCCGAGCGCCGGGCTGATCGACTCGCAGTCCGTCCGCACTGCCGACACCGTCCCCGTCTCCACCAGGGGCTTCGACGTGGGTAAGAAGGTCAAGGGCCGCAAGCGGTTCATCGTCACCGACACCCTTGGCCTGCTGCTGGCGGTCCACGTCGTCGCGGCGAGCATCCAGGACCGTGACGGTGCGAAGCGGCCGCTGCTGTGGACCCGCCTGGACCACCCCGGGGTCCGGAAAGTGTGGGCCGACCAGGGGTTCGCCGGCCGTTTGGTCGAGTGGACCGCCCAGATTCTCGGCCGTGAGCTGGAGATCGTCCGCAAGGACCCTGACCAGCGCGGCTTCCAGGTCCAGCCCAAGCGGTGGGCGGTGGAGCGCACCTTCTCGTGGCTCACTGCCCACCGGCGCCTCGCCCGGGACTACGAGACCAGCCCGGCCCGCTCGGAGACGATGATCCGCTGGGCGATGATCGGCATCATGGCCCGTCGGCTCACCCGGGGCCGACCGGCAACCCGACCCGGCCCGCGACCGCTCTCACGCGTGGCCGACTGACCGCGTCCCCGCGTCCCTCACGTGTCGTACAAGCCGTCCCACGGCGCGCTGAAGGAACAGGCCCGGCGCGGCGTACTGCTCACGCGAGTGCCACCGGGCGGCGACTGCCCGCACGGTCCGGGCCTGCGCGCAGTGTGGGACGGCGTTTTTCCCGAAGAGCCCGAACAACCCCGAGGGTTCGCTGCGCGGACTGTTCTGCTCGAAGACCTGCTCGGGCCTGGCCCAGCGAACTCGGGTCGCCCGGACCTGTGAACAGTGCGGTGTGACGTTCGAGGTGAAGGCGTCCCGAGTCGAGCGAGGGAGAGGCCGGTACTGCGGCCTGGACTGCCAGGTCCGGGCCGAGGGGACCCTCTACCGGCCATGCCGGAGCTGCGGGAAGACATTCCGGGTGGTACGTAGTGAAGCCGAGCGTGGCTGGGGCCAGTTCTGTTCGCAGGCATGTACTGCGCGGCGGGTGGAGCGGTCGTGCGGGTGTGCGGCGAGGCGTTCTCGGTGAAGGTGTCGGTAGCGGACGACGGCCACGGGTTCTACTGCTCGAACGACTGCCGCCACGTCGGGCACCGGAACCGGGTGGAGCTGACCTGCCCGTGCTGCGGCACGAGGTTCTGGGTGCCGGCCTCGCTGGAGGGCAAGCGGCGGACCTGCTCACGCGACTGCTGGGTGAAGATCATGGGCGCAGATCCCGGCCGGTCGGCGATCCTGACGAAGGCCCGGCACGATCTGTTGACGACACGGAACGAGACGCGGCCGGAGCGGATCCTGTACGCGCTGATCGGCGAAGTGCTGGCGGATCTGGCGCCGGAGGTTGCTTGGGAGCGCCAGCACCTGCTGCTCAGCCGATGGACGGTGGACGCGGCGGTCCCCTCGCTGCGGCTGGTGTTGCAGGCGGACGGCGATTACTGGCATGGACTGCTCCCTGAGTCCCGGGAGGACCCTCGCGTGCTGGGGAACATGGCCAACGACGCCCGCCAGGACCACGCGATCACCAAGGCAGGCTGGAGGGTGCTGCGATTCTGGGAACGCGACCTGATCGGAGACCTCCCGGAGTGCGCGGCACGGATGCGCGCGGCCGTCACCGAGTGGTTGGACCTCCAGCATGCGCCCCGGGCCACCGTCAGTCGCGGTCGACAGCGAGGGCACCGCGCAGCCGCTGGGCGGCTTTCGACAGGGACTCCGAGTACGACGAAGGGGCAGCCCGCTCGGCTGCCCCTTCGTCGTACTGCTGGTCAGTACGCGGTGGATTTCACCAGGTCGGACGGGTCGGTGTTCGCCCCGCACAGCACCACACAGACCTTCTCCGCGCTGCCGGGCCGGTAGCTGCGGCCCGCCGTGGCGGGGCGGGTCGGCAGGTCCCGGTCGGCGACGTGCTGGTCCGGGGCGGTGAGCGCGGCCAGCGCGGTCGCGGCGCCCATCTCGACGGCTACCTTGCGGTGGTCCCACAACGCCTGGCGGGCGCGGACGATCTCGCCGTCCGGCACCAGCAGGGAGCGCACGCCGTCCTGCTGGGCGGCGTGCAGGGCCATGGCGGAGGTGCGGCGGGCGCCGAGGGAGTCGGCGGCGATCGAGTCGACGGTGACGTCGACCAGGCGGCCGGTCTCGATCGCGGCGTTCAGCGCGCGGCAGTTCTCCGGCTCGACGGCGACGGTGCGGATGCCGTGGTGCTGGGCGGCGGTGGCGACGCCGGCGAACAGACCGCCGCCGCCGACCGCGACCACCACGGTGTCCAGGCCGGGGATCTGCTGGTGGATCTCCTCCAGCAGGGTGCCGGCCCCGGCGGCGATCAGCGGGTGGTCGTAGGCGTGGCTGGCCAGGGCGCCGGTTACGGCGGCGAAGTCCTC
The DNA here is from genome assembly GCF_040302665.1 of Kitasatospora sp. NPDC097691. Taxonomy (NCBI): domain Bacteria; kingdom Bacillati; phylum Actinomycetota; class Actinomycetes; order Kitasatosporales; family Streptomycetaceae; genus Kitasatospora; species Kitasatospora sp. NPDC097691. The sequence continues at coordinate 40,174 of NZ_JBEORY010000073.1, forward strand.
GCAGGCCGCGAGGGCTTCGGCGTACTCCGCGCCGACCAGGCGGACCTCGGCGCCGTAGCCGCGGAGCTTGGCCACTTTCACCGCCGGAGCGGTCTCCGGGAGGAAGACCGTCGCACGGACATCCTGCTGCTGGGCGGCCCAGGCGCACGCCAGCCCGGCGTTGCCACCGGAGGCGATCGTCACCCCCGCGTCCGGCAGGGTGCTGGCGTCGCGGTGAGCCTGGATGAAGTTCTGCGCGCCGCGGGCCTTGAACGAGCCGGTGTGCTGCATGAACTCCATGGCCACCCACACCTCGCACGGGGTGACCTCACGTTCGTCCAGGGGGTCGCGGTGGGCGGTGCGGATCGCGCCTGGGTCGACCTGGGCCAGGGCGACGGGGCGGATGCGTCCGGCGATGCGGTCGGTGGCGGCCTTGATGTCGCCGTACGTGAGCTGGTGCACTTCGTTGCTCCTGCGATGAGGTGGTCACGACCAGGCGATGAGCTGGCCGGTGGTGGTCAGGCCGAGGAAGAACGCGAACGCGATCCGGCGGCCCGTGCCCGTGGGGTTCGGGGCGACCGGGTGGAAGTTCGCGGGGTTGAACAGCAGGCCGTCGCCGAGCTGCGGCGTGAGGTCGACGTGCTGGCAGTGCTCGACCGCCTCGGGTCGGTAGCCGTACGCCTGGCGTTGCTGTTCGTCGGCGGGCTCCCAGCGGTGGCGCCACACGGTGGTCGCCCCGCCGTCCTCCGGGACGGAGACCCAGACGTTGAAGGCGAGCTGGGCGAGCACCTCCTGGTCGAAGAGGCCGGTGGGGAACTCGCGGTTGATGTCGTCGTAGTGGATCAGGGCCCCGGCGTTGATCTCGCGCAGGGTGCCGCCGAAGACCGGGCGGCCGGTGATGGTGGCCGGGGCGACGGCGGCGCCCCAGGCGGAGCCGAGGCGGGCCAGCGAGACGGCGATCGGGTCCGGGCGCATCCCGGCCCGCTGCCAGGCCGTGCGGGCGGTCTCCGCGTCGCGCCAGTACCGGCCGGCGTCCAGCCGGCCGTCCTGGCTACGGTAGTCGTTGAGGGCCGGGCCGAACCGGACGATCGGAGTCGGCACCCGGGCCGGGTCGTAGTCGACGGTGGGCAGCCGGTCCAGCGCGGACAGCGCGCTCGCGCAGGTGCGCCGGTCGAGGAAGTCGGGGACGCGGACGGCCGCGAGGGTGCCGGCGGCGAGGTTCGCCAGGTGCCGGTCGGTGAAGGACGTGCCGTCCACGGCGGTGAACAGCGGGTCGAGTGCCGTGGTGCGGGGCATGTCGCCTCCGTAAGGATGCATGAGCCTACCGTGACGGTACGGTGTACCGTACGCTGACTCGCATGCCGAGGCAATCCACTTCCCTCAACCGCGCGACTCCCGAACTGATCGCTGAACATGCCCTGCTGATCGTGGATCAGGACGGGCACACCGCACTCAGCTTCCGCACCCTGGCCACCGCGCTGGACATCCCCGTGGCGTCCCTCCAGCGCCGCGTCACCGACCTGGCCGGTCTGCTCGACCTGGTGACCGACCACCTCGCCGCCCGCCTGCCGCAGATCCCGCCGGGCACCGGCTGGGCCACGGCGACCGAGACCCGGTTCACCGCGCTGTACGAGCTGCTGACGGATCATCCGGGCCTGGTCGCCCTGCGCGGTGACCGCCCCTGGCTCGGCCCGCAGCTGCTCAAGCGCCTGGTGGAGCCGCAGCTCGCCGACTCCCTCGCCGCCGGCATGACCCCCGAAGAGGCGATCATCACCTACCGGCGGCTGTACCTGCTGACGCTCGGCAGCGCGAGTTTCGTGAACCACCGCGACCCCAAGGCCGCCCAGGCCGCCACCCGGCGCGCGCTGGCCGAACTCGACCCGGACGAGTTCCCGGTGCTGACCGGGCAGCTCGGCGCCATCCTGCCCGCCGTGGTCGACCACGAGGTCTACTTCGGCGCGCTCCACCAGCTCATCGCCGCCGCCGACCCGGCCCGGACCACGCTGGTGCCCGGACAGGCGGCCGAGGGGAAGTAGATCAGCGTGGACAGCACCCTCGCCGCCTACCGCGACGCGCTCCGACTACTCCTCGGCTTCGTACACCAGCGCACCGGCACCGCCCCGGAGAAGCTGGACTGGACCGACCTGGACGCCGACGCCGTCTCCGCCCTCCTCAACTACCTGGAGGACGAGCGCGGCAACAGCGCCCGCACCCGGAACGTCCGGCTGACCGCGATCCGCTCCCTCTTCTCCTACGCAGCCCTGCAACACCCCGAACACGCCCTCCTGATCCAACGCGTCCTGGACATCCCGCCCAAGCGGTTCGACAAAAGGAATGTGACCTTCCTGACCGGCGCCGAGATCGACGCCCTGCTCGCGGCACCGGATCCGCGGCGCTGGGAGGGCCGGCGGGACAAAGCGATGCTGGCCCTGGCCGTCCAGACCGGCCTGCGGGTCTCCGAACTCACGAGCCTGGACTGCGACGATGTCACCCTCGGCGACGGCGCGTCCGTCCGCTGCGAGGGCAAGGGCCGCAAACACCGCGCCGTCCCACTGGACCGAAGCATCCAGGAACTGCTGCGGGCCTGGCTCGGTGAACGCTCCGGAAAGCGCGGAGAACCGCTGTTCTGCACCCGAACAGGGCGACGTCTCACCCGCGACGCCGTCGCCCAGCGCCTGGCCATCCACGTCCGAGCCGCTGCCGAAGCCTGCCCGACCCTCCTCGACAAGCGCGTCCACCCGCACGTCCTACGCCACAGTTGCGCGATGTCCCTGCTCCAGGTTGGTGTCGACACCACGGTGATCGCGCTTTGGCTCGGACACGCCGGCGTCCGCTCCACCGACGCCTACGTCCACGCCGACATGACCATCAAGGAGAAGGCGCTCTCCCTGACTGCACCGGTCACCGCCCGCCCCGGCCGCTACCAGCCCACCGACAAGGTCCTCGCGTTCCTCGACCGCCTGTGAGTCGTGAGCGGAGCCGGGGGTGACAGTCCGCTTCGATAGCCTGCGGCGGTGGCTGATGATTCGTTGAAGTTTCTGATCGATGCCGATCATGGGCAGTTCTATGTCCAAGACCTTGAGCCCTATGACGCGTGGATGGCCGAGCACGCGATGGACCCGGACCTGCCGCCGGCTGGCTGGACCGACGAGGCGGTACACGTTCACCGCATCGGGGTGGAACCGCACTCGATCTCCGTCGGCACCGCACGGGATGACATGGTCGAATCGCTGATCACCATCCACACGTCCGTGCCAATGATCGAGTCGGCGGCTGAACACATCGTGGAGGTGGACCTGGCTGCCCCGACCGGCCGACTCGCCCTGTCCAGCCCGGGAGTCCACCCGGAGGACGGACCGAGCCTGACCGTTCCTGCTGGGCTGTTGCGAGCCCGGGTCTCCTACATCCCATCTGACCCTCCGGCCGTCGACACCAACGGCGGACCCGGCGATCACTTCCTCTATCGAATCGACCTCTGGCCCGCCGACCAGCCCTGCGGGCTCGTCGTCCTCAAGCAGGGCCCGAATCCCTGGGCAGGATAAATCCTCCCGCCATCGACTATGCCGAGCAGAACAGCCGCCGCACAGCCCACGATCAGGCTTGCCGACAGCCTTCTCGGCATAGTCGCGGTCTCGGCATAGGTCCAGCTATGCCGATATCCGCATAGATCGACGAGCTCGGATACATGGAACTCGACCGCCACGGCGCCGAATTGCTCTTCCAGGTCCTCACCGAACGTGAGGAGAAGAACAGCGTCGCCATCGCCTCCAACGAGTCGTTCGGCGGCTGGACCAAGACCGTCACCGACCCACGCCTCTGCGCGGCGATCGTCGCCCGCCTCACCTTCAACGGCACCATCATCGAGACCGGCACCGACTCCTACCGACTCGCCTCGACCCGGGCGCGAACCGAAGCGCCCGCCAAGGCCGGCTGACCGCCGCGGGCACCCGCTTGACGGCTCTCCGCCCTCCGGGCGGAGAGCCGTCAATGCCTTCCGCTATGTTCTTCCGGACTCGCCCTGGCGGGCCAGACGCGCACTTGAGAGGGAAACGTGCCAGGTGAGCGGCTTGACGCAGAGTGGGTCCGATCCTGGCGGGAGCAGGCTGATGCGGCGTTGACGAAGCTGGTGCAGTCGTTCCTCCCGACGCATGGCTTCCCGCCCGGCGACAACGCCGTGACGATCACAACCGACGACAGCCACCAAGCGACGAGCGCGCTTGTGGACCTGACGCCGATCCCCTCCGACCTGACCACGCTCTACTGGGTGATCAGCGAAGCTTCCCTGCCTGATGTCGACAGCGGATACTTCATCCACTCACCCGCGACGGCGGCGGGACACTTCCGCGAGTACGGCCCCGCGCCGATCGACAGTGAGTGGATCGCACTGGTATTCGCCAGCGACGGCGGCGGCCACCTGTTCGCGATCGGCGACAGCGGGCAGATCTGGAAGTCCGCCACGGCTTCCTGGTTCGACGACTTCGACGTCGCCGCGACGAGCTTGCAGGATTTCCTCGAACAGCTCGGCGGACGGATCGCCAACCAGCTCTGATCATCGGCCGCAGCGCAGACCACTCTGTCCGCTGCCGGGTGACGTCATTTCTGGTGAACATCCACAGCACTCAAGATCGCCAACTGCTGCCCAAAACCGCTGACCAATCGCTGCTATTGAAGTTGAATGCGTGATGTCGCTCGGACGGGTGAAGCAGTAGCGTTCGCCTGCTGGCGGAGGGGCGGTCCCGGTAGTTGTGTGCTGTGA
>NZ_JBEORY010000074.1:0-44837 GCF_040302665.1 Kitasatospora sp. NPDC097691
GACGCCGCCCCGGCGTCCGGCCGCTCCACCGCCGTCCGTCCGAACGGCCACAGGATGAAGCCCGCGAGCCGGAACGAGGCGATGCCGAAGGGGATGGTGATGATCAGGACGCAGCAGATGATGCCGGCGACCGCGTAGGCAAGCGCCATCCAAATGCCGCAGAAGATGAGCCAGATGACATTGAGGATGAGCTTGATCGCCTTCATGGGTCGTACCTTCTCACGTCGCATGTGCCTGCAGCTACGACCTGTCGATGCCCGTGAACGGGCGTGTCCACGCCCTTAGGGGTCGCATGTGGGGGAATGACCGGGGGCGGGGCCCGGTGTGTGCGGGGTGGGTCAGGCGGGGCGCGGGAGGTAGGCGAGGCCGTGGGCGCCGGGTTCGGCGCGCTTGGGCAGGGTGAGGTGGGAGACCGGCGTCAGGGTGTCGAGGTCGATGACGTCGACGGTGGAGGAGACGACGCAGGAGACGTAGGCGAGGCGGCCGTCGGGGGAGGAGGTGATGGTCAGGGGGAAGAGGCCGACCTCGACGGAGCCGAGGTGCCGGTGGTCGTCGGTGGAGAAGACGGTGAGGCGGCCGGGGAGCTGGCGGCCCAGCGGGGAGTCGGGGTCGGGGGCGGAGCGGACCTCGCCGGCCAGGAGCTTGCCGGTGGAGGTGAGGTGGACGGGGAGCGCGGCGGACCCGGTCGGGAGGGTGGCGACGACCGAGGCCGTGCGGGCGTCGATGACACGGATGCCGGGGGTCGCGTCGGGCCGGGCGGCGAAGCCGAGGTAGGGCCCGGCGACGTACGCCCGGGTGCCGTCGGGGGAGACGGCGAGGCCCTCGCTGCCGGGCACCTCGACCTTGGCGGTCAGCACACCCTTGTCGAGGTCCACGATCGAGACGAACGGGGCCTCCTTGTTGGTGGCGAAGCCGGTGCGACCGTCCGGGGAGACGGCGAACCAGTGCGGGCCGGGGGCTTCGGTGTCGATCCGGCCGATCGGGCGGCGGGCGTCGGTGTCGATGACCACGACGCCGCCGGGACGGTCCGGGCCGCCTTCCACGCTGACGTAGAGGCGATCGCGGGCGGTGTCCAGCGCCAGCCCGTGCGGGCCGTGTTCGGGGGCGAGGTCGATCACCTCGACGATCCGGCGGGTGTCGGCGTCGATCACGGTCAGCTCGGTGCGGCGGCCGCCGTTGGCGTGGTAGTAGCCGGAGTGGTACGCGCTGGTGCACCAGAGCAGGCGCCGGGTCGGGTCGAAGCACAACTCGTGCGGCTCGGCGAGGACTTCGACGGTGTCGAGGAGCCGGTCGGTGGCGGCGTCGAAGAAGGAGACGGTCGGGCCGCTCTGGCTGACGACGGCGAGGACGTCACCGGCGAGGTGGGAACGGGACGTGGTGGACAACGGTGCTCCTTGAAGCGGGCTTCCTGGTGGACGTCTCCACTCTCCGCGGCCCGGAGCGGCGGAACAATGCAAAGATGAGCACGGGATAGTTGACCGGAACGCAAAGATGCAGCTCAGGAGCCACGGATGGACCTCAACCTGCTGCGGGTCCTGGACGCCCTGCTCCAGGAGAACAGCGTGACCAAGGCCGCCGAGCGGCTCGGCAGCTCGCCGGCGGCGGTGAGCCGGACGCTGGCCCGGCTGCGCCGGGCGGTCGGCGACCCGCTGCTGGTGCGGGCCGGACAGGGGCTGGTGCCGACCCCGCGGGCGCTCGAACTCCGGGAGGAGGTGGGCGCGTTGCTGCGCGACTTCGAGAACGTGCTGCGGCCCGGGGCGGGGTTCGATCCGGTGCACCTGGAGCGGACCTTCACCGTGCAGACCAGCGACGTCGTCCTGGTCCGGGTGGCCGGCCCGCTGACCGAGCGGATCCGTGCGGAGGCGCCCAAGGTCGACGTGGTGTTCCTGCCGGAGGCGCTGGAGGGCGGGCCCGCGCTGCGGCAGGGGCTGGTGGACGTCGAGGTGGGCGTGCTGGGGCAGCTGGATCCGGAGATCCGCACCCGGCCGCTGGTCCGGGCGCCCCTGGTCGGCGTGGCCCGCGGCGGCCATCCGCTGTTCGACGGGCGGATCACCGCCCGCCGCTTCGCCGCGGCCGACCACATCGGCGTCTCGCGGCGCGGCAGGCGGCTCGGGCCGATCGACGGCGCGCTGGCCGAGCGCGGGCTGCGGCGCCGGGTGGCGGTGGTGGTGCCGAGCCACACCAGTGCGATGCTGCTGGCCCGGGACAGCGACCTGGTCGCGCTCGGGGTGGCGGAGTGGCTGCCGGAGACGGTCGCGGCGCTGGGCCTGCGCACCTTCCCGATCCCGCTCGAACTCGACCCGCTGGAGCTGGGGATGGCCTGGCACCCGCGCAACTCGGCCGACCCGGGCCACCGTTGGTTCCGCGAGCATCTGGCGGCGGCCGTCCGGCGGGTGGGGGAGGAGTGAGCCGGGCGCGGTACGGATCCCACTGTCCGTACCGCGCCCGGTGATCGGAGGCCCCGGCGGCCGGTGGCCACCGGGTGCTCGGCGGCTACCGGCGGAGCGGACCCTCGCAGGTGTAGTCGGCGGTGCCGGCCTTGCCGCCCGTCCAGACGTCGACCGTGCCGAAGCTGCAGTTCATGTCGTTGAGGTTGTTCGCCCCGTTGACGTCCTTGGTGCGGGTGAGGATGAAGTAGTCCACCGTGCCGGACATGTCCTTGAAGACCTTGTCCGGGTCGGTGGAGTCGGAGAGGTTGGCGGTGATGCGGCCGGTGCAGACGAAGCGCATCGGCTTGTTGGTCCGGTCGCCGTTGTCCTTGCAGTCGGGCGTGGCGCCGGTGGCCGCGGCGAACTTCTTCTGGACGTCGCCGGCCCGGGCGAGGTCGAGGGAGCCGTTCGCGAGGAAGGAGGTCGACGGGACGAACAGGTTGTCGACGTTCTTGATCTGGGCGTCGAGGAAGGCGGAGTACTCCTTCTGCAGGGCCGTGTCGGCGCCGACCCGGTCGCGCCAGGCGTCGAAGCCGGCCGGGTCGTCGGCGCGCTGGTAGCCGTACATCTCGCGGAGCAGCGAGGGGTGCTGCTGCCAGAGGAACTCGAAGAAGGTGCCGGCGTAGTTGTAGAAGTGGAACGCCGGGGTGTCGGTGTAACGGGCGTGCAGGAGTTGGGCGATGGTCATCCGGGGGATGCCGGCGGCCTCGTCGGCGGCGAGCTTGCGGACCAGCGACTTGCGCACCAGGATGCCCTGGTCGCGGGTGGAGCCGTCGAAGAACTCGGCGGTGCCCTCGTCCATCGCGGTGGTCTTGTCGTCGGCGTACCAGCGCGGGTCGCCGAAGTAACCCGGCACCGCCCAGCGGCCGTTGAGGTAGTGCACGTACTCGTGGCGGAACAGCTCTTCGAGGGTGAGCTGGGAATCCTGCGGGACGCGCCGCTGGTAGGTGTAGAAGGTGGCGCCGCGCTCGATGTACATGCCGCCGTTGCTGGTGCTGTAGCCGGTGAGGATCGGCTGGTAGACCTCGTAGTCGGCGCGCGAGGCGTACAGGTGGATGTGCAGGGTGGAGTTGACGTCCCCGGCGAGCGGCTGGTCGGTGCCGAGCACGCGGAAGTACTGGGACTTGACCTGCTTGCTCGCGTAGTACATCTGGTCGACGGTGGCCTTGTCGAGGGCGGTGCGGACCTCGATGGCGCCGTTGTCGTAGGTGTACGTGTTCGGGAAGAGCTTCGCCTCCAGGTCGGAGATGCAGACGCCGTACTGGTGACAGACACCGTAGGTGGCGGCCCAGCCGATGGCCTTGGCCCACGGGTCGGACCACTCGCCGAAGGCGGTCCTGGTGGCGTCGATCAGCCGGCCGAGGTCGGCGACGGTGGCGTCGTGCAGGGCCGGCACCTGCCCGAACCGGCCGTACTCGGCGACGGCGTCGCGGGCGGTCCAGGCGTTCTTGGTGCCCTTGAGGTGGCCCCAGGAGGCGTAGGCGCGGAACGCGGCGCGGTAGTCGGCGTCGGCGGCGACGGCGGAGAGGAAGGCCGGGTCCTGGTTGTAGATGCCCAGGTAGTTGAGGTTCAGCGCCTGGAGGACGGCCTTGCCCCAGGCGGCGCTGTCGGCCACCGTGGTGCCGGGGGCGAGCACGCCGAGGATGCGCCGGGCGAGGCCGAGGTTGTTCTGGCGCAGGCCGTCCGCGCCGGCGGTGATGGCGGTCTCGCGCAGGATGTTCGCGGCGAGGTCGGTGCGGTCGAAGGCGTGCGCGCTGCCCGCGTACGCCGTGATCGCGCGCTGGACCGAGCCGAGCGTGGCGGGGTCGGAGACGTTCAGCTCGTGGTGGGTGAAGGCGTGGTAGACGGTCGCGTGCAGGTACGTCCACAGCTCGTAGACGTGCGAGGACCCGGTGCCGTCGTCGGTGGCGGACAGCCGGGCGAGCCGGTCGGCGACCGCCTGGACGTGGGCGTTGTCCATGGTGGTGGTGAAACGGGCGTCCCAGGTCCAGAGGATCGTGTTCAGGCAGCCGTCGGCGGTGACCGCCGGATCGGTGAGGAACGCGACGAGCTGGTCGGCGCCGAGGCCGGTGAGCCCGTCGACGGTGCAGGGCACGCCGGCGCCGGTGGTGGGCGCGGTGGCGGTGGTGGTGGCGACCTGGTCCGCGGTCGGCGCGGGCGCGCCGACGTGGTCGGGCAGCAGCCCGGGGATGAGCGTGCTGCCGAGCGAGCCGCCGCCAGGAGCCGGGGCCGGGGCGCCGGGCTTGGCGGTGTCGGTGCCGAGGTGGTCGACGTCGTCGTAGGCGGTGCGCTGGTCGGCGGCGGCCGGGGTGGGGGCGGGCGTGGCGACCGTCGACGAGGCCGGCGTCGATATCGGGGCCGGGGTCGCGGCGGCGGGGCTGAGGGCCTGGGCGGTCTGCAGGGTGGGCAGCGTGAGGGTGACGGCCATCGCGGAGGCGAGCAGGACTCGCCGGGCTACGCGGGAAGTTGACACCGGATCTCCTGGAGGGGGAAGTGACAGGGCGGTGCGAGGCGGCAGTGCCGTGGGTTCCGGCCCGGGACTGCCGGGACTGCCAGGGGGCGAGGGCGGGCGTTGCGGGGTTGGGGCCGCCCTCGGTTGAGTGAGGCGTAACATAGCAATGTGAAATTGCACCTGCCAAGAGGGTGAACGGAGTTGACTCCGAGTCGGTCCGCCCCCGCAGTTCGGGATACCCTGCGGGGGTACACGCAGGCGGACCGGACCCGGTAGGGAGGCGGAGGATGCCGCAGCCGCAGCCGCAGCCGCAGCCGCAGCCGCAGCCGCAGCCGCAGCCGCGGCCGTTCGGCCCCTCGGTGCCGTGGGCGCCTCGCCTGCTGCTGCTCGTCGCACTGCTGCTCGGCATCGTGACGATGCACACGCTCGGCCATCCGGCCGCCGGCGGGCACAGCGGGCACGGCGGGCGCGGGGACGTCGGGGCGCACTCGGCTGCGGCGCCGCAGGCGTCGGGCCACCATGCGATGGCCGCCGAGCCCGTCCGGGCCTCGCCCGCGCGGTTCGTGACCGCCGACGTCGGCCCCGGCCTCGGCGCTGCCCCTGCCCCTGCCTTCGTCGACCCCTCCGCTCCCGGCGGCATGGACCCGATGGCGGTCTGCCTCGCCGTGCTCGCCGGCTGGATCCTGGTGCTCCTGGTCGTCGGCCCGCTGCTGTGCTCCGGCGGGGACGCCGCCGCCGAGGTGCGGGCCCGTCTGCTGCGGGCCGTCCGCGCACAGCCTCCGCCCGAGGGCGGACGGATCCTCCTCGCCCGGCTCTCGGTGCTGCGTCAGTAGGCGCGCGCCGGCCGTCCCGTGCTCGCGCGCGCTGCGAAGCGCCCGCGTGCGGAACGGCCGACGCGACGTCCTGCACGCCCACACCACCACCGCACGAGGTGCACTCCGTCATGCGCACACCCACCCGCCGTACCGTCCTCGCCGCCGCGCTCGCCGCCGCCGGGACCGGCCTGCTCACCGCCTGCTCGTCCGACTCGATGAAGGGCATGGACCACGCGTCCGTGAACCACGGCGCCACGGGAGGCGCGAGCAGCCCGGCCGCCTCCGCCGCCCCCGCCGGTTTCGTCGCACCGAACGGTCCCGAGGTCGCCGCCGCCGAGGCGAGGCGCAACCCCGGCCCGGAGCGCAAGGTCGCGCTCACCGCCACCGAGACCACCCTCGACCTCGGCGGCCGCACCGTCCGCAGCTGGGCGTACGGCGACCGCCTGCCCGGCCAGGAGATCCGGGCCACCGTCGGCGACACGCTCGCCCTCACCCTCGCCAACCACCTGCCGCAGCCGACCTCGCTGCACTGGCACGGCCTCGCGCTGCGCAATGACATGGACGGCGTGCCGGGCCTGACCCAGTCCGCCGTCAAGGCCGGCGCCACCTTCGACTACCGCTTCACCCTCGGCCACCCGGGCACGTACTGGTTCCACCCGCACTCCGGCGTTCAGCAGGAGCGCGGCCTGTACGCGCCGCTGATCGTCGAGGACCCGAGGGAGCCGCTGCGCTACGACAAGGAGTGGGTCGTCGTCCTGGACGACTGGGTGGACGGCGTCGACGGCAGCACCCCGGACGCCGTCCTCGCCGAGCTCGCCAAGGGCATGGGCGGGATGGACCACTCGGGCGGCTCCGGCCACGAGATGCCGGGAATGCCCGGGATGTCGGGCATGTCGGGGGCGCCGGGGACGGGGGCGGGCGGTACGGCGAGCGGACCCGCCGGGCCCGCCCGGATGCTGATGGGCGCCCGCAGCCCCCTGCTCGGCGGTGACGCCGGCGACGTCGCCCACCCGTTCCACCTGGTCAACGGGCGCCTCGCGACCGCGCCCGAGACCTTCACCGCCAAGCCCGGCGACCGGATCCGGATCCGGCTGATCAACGCGGGCGGCGACACCGCCTACCGGGTCGCCCTCGGCGGTCACGAGCTGACCGTCACCCACACCGACGGCTTCCCGGTCGAACAGGCCACCACCCAGGCGCTGCTGCTCGGCATGGGTGAGCGCTATGACGTGCTGGTCACCGCCGCGGACGGCGTCTTCCCGCTGACCGCGCTCGCCGAGGGCAAGGACGCCACCGCGCTCGCCCTGTTGCGCACCGGCGGCGGCGCCGCGCCCGACGCCTCGGTACGCCCGGCCGAGTTGGACGGAAAGCTGGTGACCGCCGGCCGGCTGAAGGCCGACCCGAGCGTCCGACTGCCCGCCAAGTCCCCGGACCGCACGGTGCGGTTGGAGCTCACCGGCGGCATGGCCAAGGCCGACTGGGCGTTCAACGGCCGAAGGTACGACCCGGCGCAGCGCTACCCGGTGGCCGCGGGCGAGCGGGTACGGCTGGAGTTCCGCAACAGCACCGCCATGTGGCACCCCGTCCACCTGCACGGGCACAGCTTCGCGCTGCCCGGCGACGGCCCGCGCAAGGACACCGCGATCGTGCTGCCCGGCACGACCCTGGCCGTCGACTTCGACGCCGACAACCCGGGGCTGTGGATGGTGCACTGCCACAACGTGTACCACGCGGAGACGGGCATGATGACCGTCCTCGGTTACCGGGCGTAACCCTCGTCCACGTTTCGAGACGCCGGGGCGGGGAACGTCCCCCTCGCCCCGGCTCCCGCCCCGCCGCGCCGTGCCACCCGCGCCGACCTGCGGCTTCATGACGTTTTCTTAACGCGGGCCGATGACACGTCCTTAACGCCCGTCGCATAGCCTGGCGCACTGCCGTCGCCCGACGGCGCTTTTGCGGGGTCTTTAACAAGAGGTGTCACGTGGTTTCGTCGGGTTCGACGGGGACGGCGACGGAGGGTTCGTCGTCGGCGCGAATACGGTTGCGGAGCTGGCTGCTGGAGGACGTGAGCGCGGCGAAGCCCGCGGAGGCGTCCGACGCGGCAGGCGGCCCGGAGGCGTCGCACGAGGGCGCGGCGGCGGGGGACACCGCCGCGCACGGTGCGCACGTCGGCCAGCGCTGGTGGCGGGTGATGTGCCTGACCGGCCTGGACTACTTCTCCACGCTCGGCTACCAGCCGGGCATCGCCGCCCTGGCGGCGGGTGTGCTGTCGCCGATCGCCACCATCGTGCTGGTGATCGTCACCCTGCTGGGCGCGCTGCCGGTCTACCGGCGGGTGGCCAAGGAGAGCCCGCGCGGCGAGGGCTCGATCGCGATGCTGGAGCGGCTGCTGTCGTTCTGGAAGGGCAAGCTGTTCGTCCTCGCCCTGCTCGGCTTCGCGGCGACGGACTTCCTGATCACCATCACGCTGTCCGCCGCCGACGCGAGCGCGCACCTGGTGGAGAACCCGCACCTGACCGGCATGCTCGGCGGCAAGCAGGTGCTGATCACGCTGATCCTGGTGGCGCTGCTCGGCGCGGTCTTCCTCAAGGGCTTCAGCGAGGCGATCGGCCTGGCGGTGTTCCTGGTCGGGGCGTACCTGCTGCTGAACGTGGTCGTGGTGGCCGTCGGCCTGTGGAAGATCATCGAGGCGCCGCACGTGGTCACCGACTGGACGGCCGCGCTGACCGCCCAGCACGGGAACCCGATCATCATGGTCGGCGTGGCCCTGGTGACCTTCCCGAAGCTGGCGCTCGGTCTGTCCGGCTTCGAGACCGGCGTCGCCGTGATGCCGCACATCGAGGGCGACCCCGACGACACCGACGCGAACCCGACCGGCCGGATCCGCGGTGCCCGCAAGCTGCTCACCACCTCCGCCGTGATCATGAGCGTGTTCCTGATCGCCACCAGCTTCATCACCACGCTGCTCATCCCGGCCGACCAGTTCAAGCCCGGCGGTGACGCCAACGGCCGCGCCCTGGCCTTCCTGGCGCACGAGTACCTGGGCGGTGCGTTCGGCAGCGTCTACGACCTCTCGACCATCGCGATCCTCTGGTTCGCCGGCGCATCCGCGATGGCGGGCATGCTCAACCTGCTGCCCCGCTACCTCCCGCGCTACGGCATGGCCCCGCACTGGGCGCGCGCGGTGCGCCCGATGGTGATCGTGCTGACCCTGATCGGCTTCCTGGTCACCTGGATCTTCGACGCCAGCGTGGACGCCCAGGGCGGCGCGTACGCGACCGGTGTGCTGGTGCTGATCAGCTCCGCGGCCATCGCGGTGACCATCGCCGCGTACCGCAAGCGCGAGCGCGGCTGGACCGTCGCCTTCGCGGCGATCTCGGCGATCTTCCTCTACACCACCGTGCTGAACTGCATGGAGCGGCCGGACGGTCTGAAGATCGGCGCCTGCTTCATCGCCGGCATCATCCTGGTCTCGCTGGCGTCCCGGCTGCGCCGCGCCTTCGAGCTGCGGGTCACGAACGTGGTCCTGGACGAGGTGGCGGAACGTTTCATCCGGGACTACGCGCACCGCCCGCTGCGGCTGATCGCCAACGAGCCGAGCCGCCGCGACAACGCCGAGTACCGCGACAAGATCCGCCAGATCCGCGCCGACAACGACATCCCCGGCGAGGACGACCTGGTCTTCGTCGAGGTCACCGTCCGCGACGCCTCCGACTTCGAGGCCGAGCTGACCGTGCGCGGCGAGGTCCTCCACGGGCGCTACCGGGTGCTCACCCTGGAGAGCTCCAGCATCCCCAACGCGATCGCCGCACTGGCGCTCACCGTCCGGGACCGCACCGGCCAGCGGCCGCACCTCTACTTCGAGTGGACCGAGGGCAACCCCTTCGCCCAGTTCCTGCGGTTCTTCCTGTTCGGCCAGGGCGAGGTCGCGCCGGTCACCCGCGAGGTGCTGCGCGAGGCCGAGCCGGACCGCTCGCGCCGCCCGCGCGTCCACGTCGGCTGACCCCCGGCAGGTGCCTCGGCGCCTGCCCCTGACCGCCTCTGCTGCACGGCCCGTCCGCTCCCGGTGAGCGGGGGGGCCGTCGGCGTTCCCGTCGGCGTTCCCGGGGGCGGGGCGGCGCGAGCACGTGACGCCGTGAGCACGTGGCGCCGCCCACGCCCGGGAGGGGAGGGCGTGGGCGGCGGATCGGGAGGGGGTGGGGTCAGGAGGGGAGATCCAGGACCATGCCGGGCTGGATGAGGTCCGGGTCGTCGCCGATGGTGCTGCGGTTGAGGGCGTAGAGGGCGGGCCAGCCACCGGGGACGCGGAGGCGCTCGGCGAGGTCGGCGAGGGTGTCGTTCTCCCGGACGGTCCAGGTGCCGTCCCTCTCGGGGGCGGGTTCGGGGGCGGACGTGTGGGCGGACGTGTGGGCGTGGGCGTGGGCGTGGGGGGCCGGGGGCGGGGGCGGGAGGGCGTCGCCACGGTCGTGGCGGTGGGCGGCGCGGGCGCCGCAGACGGGCCAGGGGGAGAGGCCGCGGCGGCCGGCGAGGCGCTGGGCGACGGCGATCTGCTGCTCGCGGGTGGCGAGGTCGGGGCGCGGAGCGTAGGCGAGGCCGCCGTTCTCGCGCCAGGTGGGCTGGTCGAACTGGAGACCGCCGTAGTAGCCGTTGCCGGTGTTGACGCGCCAGTTGCCGCTGCTCTCGCAGGCCGCCACGCCGTCCCAGTCGTACCGGCTGCCGTCCGCCCGGCCGGGGTCGGACCCGCCGTCGCGGCCCGGGGGTGCGGCGTGGGCCGCGGGGGCGCCGGCGAGGACCACGGTCAGGGCGCAGAGCGCGGTCGGGACGAGGCGGCGGAGACGAGCGGTGGGAGGCATGGGCGGCTCTCAGATCCGGGGACAGGACACGCGCCGCCCGGAGACGGCGCACTTCCACCGACGCAGACCGGTGGGGTGTTCCGCCGCCGACACGTCCGGAAGGTCACCCGCACGGCCGCCCGGCGCCACCCCGGCGGCCCGCGGCCATCCGGCCGTACCCCCGATTCACCCACCGCCCTAGAGTGACCGCGGACGTTCCTCGGAGAAGGGTGCGAACGATGACGATCGATCAAGGCGCCGCACGCGCCGAACTGGGCGTGATCGGTGGCTCGGGGCTCTACGCGCTGCTGGACGACGTGACCGAGGTGCGCGTGGACACGCCGTACGGCGAACCGAGCGACGCACTGTTCGTGGGGGACGTGGCCGGGCGCCGGGTCGCCTTCCTGCCCCGGCACGGGCGCGGCCACGGTCTGCCGCCGCACCGGATCAACTACCGGGCCAACCTGTGGGCGCTGCACTCCCTGGGCGTGCGGCAGGTGCTCGGGCCGTGCGCGGTGGGCGGGCTGCGGCCGGAGTACGGGCCGGGCACGCTGCTGGTGCCGGACCAGTTCGTCGACCGGACCTCGGGGCGGGTACAGACGTTCTACGACGGCCTGCCGCTGCCGGATGGCTCCGTGCCCGAGGTGGTGCACGTGTCGATGGCCGACCCGTACTGCCCGACCGGGCGACGGGCGGCCCTGGACGCGGCACGCGACGCGGCCTGGGAGCCGGTGGACGGCGGCACCCTGGTGGTGATCGAGGGGCCGCGCTTCTCCACCCGCGCCGAGTCCCGCTGGTTCACCGCCAACGGCTGGTCGGTGGTCGGCATGACGGGCCACCCGGAGGCGGTGCTGGCGCGTGAACTCGGGCTCTGCTACACGTCGTTCGCGCTGGTCACCGATCTCGACGCGGGGGTGGAGAGCGGCGAGGGCGTCACCCACACGGAGGTGCTGAAGGTCTTCGCGGGCAACGTCGACCGGCTGCGGACCGTCCTGTTCAAGGCGCTGGAGAGCCTGCCCGCCGAGCGGGACTGCGTCTGCTCGCACGCCCTGGACGGGGTCGCCACCGGCCTGCCGGGCGTGGCCGCCGACTGAGCCGTCCGAGCCTTCGGAGACAGCGGAGGCGTCCGCCGACACCGTCGACGGACGCCTCCGCGATCACGACCGGACGGTCACACGTAGATCTCGTTGGTGCAGTCGGTCCACCACGGGCGAGGCGGAGCCCAGCCGAGGTACTTGGTGCCGCAGATCTTGATGCTCTTGACCGCCTGGTACTTGTTCGCGGTGGACTTGCCCCGGTCCGCCCGCTGTTCCCCCCGGTCGTGGCCGAAGCTGTCCGTGACGCGGACGCTGCCCGTGTAGTAGGTGCCGTCGCCGGTGTAGATCCAGACCCAGCCGTCCGAGCAGTTGTCCACCTGGACCTGCACGTTGTCGAGCTTGTAGTACTTAGTGCAGCCGGCCGTGGCGGAGGTGCTCGCGGTGGCCGGGGAGGCCGACACGGTGGTCAGCGCGGCGACGGCGAGCCCCAGGACCCCGGCCGTCCTCGCCAGCGTGCCCGACATCTTCTTCATGGTGACAACCCCTGTGGTGTGGTTCCGGCATGTCTGCTCTCGGAGCGCCTCCACTGTCCCGTTGACGTCATACGTGTGCCATCAGTCATTTGACTGTCGGTGCGCACATACGTGGTGCCGCCGGCCTTCTCCAGGGCCTGCCATGCGCGGCGGCCTCCTCACGGACCGGTGGCCCTGACGTAGACGTCGGCCGCGCCCTCGGTGAACGTGTCGGAGGGCCGCTCCACCACGAAGATCTGCCGCCCGGCCTGCCCCTCCGTCAGCAGCACGCCCTCGGCGGGCTCATCGCCGGGCAGCGCGGTCCGCAGGTCCTCCGGCAGCGGGGCGAGGGTGCCGGTCCTCGGCAGGCGGTAGGTGTCGAGGAAGTCCTCGACGTTGACATTGTCGCCGCCGGCGATCCCGTAGTGCAGGTAGGCGACCCGCGACCCGTCGGCAGCCCGGGACAGCACGACGTCCGCCGGGATGTAGTAGCGCCCGAACCCGGCGTCCGTCCTGAAACGCAGGCCGGCCAGCCGCTCCGCGCGCGTGGCGTCGGTGTCGGGCGGATTGCGGGTCCGGAGGAACCCTGCCACGCCCCACCAGACGCACCCCACGGTGATCAGCACACACAGCACGAGGAACGCACCCAGCAGCCACCGCATCCACGGCCTGTCACCGGAGTTCGCGAGTGTCACGTCAGAGCTCCCCCGTGCCCGAGTGTCGTCCTGGTTCTCACGTTAACGAGCGGGTGGGCGGGGGCGCGGGCGAACGGGACGACTTGCCGGGAGGTGGATGACTGACCCTCACATGCGGGTGGGGAAGATCCGGTTGAGGTGGTAGTGGAGTGTGGCGGTGGCCTGGTCCGGGGTGCGTTGGTCGAGGAGGACGCTCAGGCCGAGGCCGGCGGAGGTGGCGAGGAGGACGGCGGCTTCCTGGTGGGGGTCGAGGGTGGGGTCGGTGTCGCCGGATCGTCGGGCGGTGGCGAGGTGGGTGGCGAGGAAGGCCTCCATCTCGTTGGGGGCGGCGAGGAAGGGTTGGCCGGCGAGGGCGGGGTCGGTGACGGAGAGGACGGCGTACTCGGTGTGGATGAGGTGGAAGGCGCGGCTCTCGTCGTCGGTGGGGACGGCTTCGAGCAGGACGGCCTCGATGATGCCGCGTGGGTCGGTGCCGGCGCCGGTCGCCCGGACGCGGCGCTGGACGCGTTCGCCCATGCGGCCGGCGAGGCGGGTCATGGCGGCGAGGAGCAGTTTCTCCTTGGTGTCGAAGTAGTACTGAACGAGTCGCACGGAGATGCCGGCCTCGGTGGCGACTGAGCGCATGGTGACGGAGTGGAGGCCGTCGTTCGCCGCCGAGCGGAGCAGGGCGTCGATGATGTGGGCCCGTCGCTCCTCGTGGTCCACCAGCTTGGGCATCGGGTTCCCTTCGAACGTTTTTGTGGTACAACCATACCATCAAAACCGGGAGGGGATCATGACCAGGACCAGCGTCGGACACTTCGTCAGTGAGGCGGCTCGGGCGAAGTTCCTTGAGGCGTACGACCGCGCGATGGAGTTGTGGCCGAGTCCGCGGCAGGAGTTCGACGTCGAGACCGCGTACGGGAGCGTGCACGTCCACCGCTACGGCGTGGCGACCGGCGAGCCGATCGTGCTGCTGCACGGGCACGCCGGGCACCCGTCCAACTGGTACCCGCAGGTCGCGGCCCTCGGGGAGCGCCACCCGGTCTACGCGATCGACACCCTGGACGACCCCGGTCGCAGCGTGCAGCGCGCCGTCGCGGCGGGGTCGGAGGAGAACGCGGCCTGGCTGGGGGAGGTGCTCGCCGGTCTGGGGCTGGAGCGGGTGCACCTGGTCGGGGTCTCGTACGGCGGCTGGCTGGCGCTCAACCAGGCGATCCACGCGCCCGAACGGCTCGCCTCGGTCGCGCCGCTGGACCCGGGCGGGATCGAGAAGGTCCCCGCGCGGTTCTACCTCGGCATGATCGGCGGCCTGTTCGGCATGCTGGCGCCGAGGCCGCTGCGTCCGGCGGTGGGGCGGCTGCTCGCCAATCCGGCGCTCAGTGCGCCGCGCGAGATGATCGCTCCGCTGATGCTCGGCATGCGCGGCTACAAGCCGGGCGGCCGCCCGGCGGCCCGACCGTTCACGGACGAGGAGTTGGGGTCGATCGAGCTGCCCGCCCTGGTGCTGGTGGGCAGGCGCAGTGCCCTGCTGCGCCCGCGCCGGGTGGTGGAGCGGGTCACGCGCCTGATCCCGGGTGTGCGGGCCGAGATCCTGGACCGGGCTGGTCACGGGCTGAACCTGGAACGGCCCGACGTGGTCAACGAGCGGCTGTTGGGCTTCATCGGCGCCGTGGGGCGGGAGCCGAGCGCGACGTAGTCGGGGCGGGCGGGGCGTGTGGTGGTCGTCGCGGGCCCACATGATCAAGACGTGATGCTTTCAGCGGATCGTCGGCCATGCGTCATGTGTCCGACACCCGGCTACCGATCGGTAGCCATCTGGCCAGCGGACAGTCGCCGGCGTCGCAGTTGTCCATACTTCTCGGAGGCCTCCCGTGTCACCCGTCACCCGTCGCACCTTCCTCGGCTCGGCCGCCGCCCTCGGCGCGGCCATCGGGCTCGACACGGCTCTGCCGGGCGCCGCGCCGAGCGCGTCCGCCGCCACGACGGGGACGATCCGCGACGTCAAGCACGTCGTGGTGCTCATGCAGGAGAACCGCAGCTTCGACCACTACTTCGGCGCGCTGAAGGGCGTGCGCGGCTTCGGCGACCGCACCGCCGTCCAGATCGCGGGCGGCAACAGCGTCTTCAACCAGCCGAACGGCAGCGGGCGGCAGTACCCCTGGCAGCTCAGCAAGACCAACACCTGGTGGTGGGGCGTCAGCGCCGAGCAGCTGGCGCAGTGCGACGGCTCGCTCGACCACTCCTGGTCCACCCAGCACAAGGCGTGGAACAACGGGAAGATGGACTCCTGGATCGCCGCCAAGTGGTCGGACCGGACGATGGGCTTCATGGCCCGCGAGGACATACCGTTCCACTACGCGCTGGCCGACACCTACACCGTCTGCGACGCGTACCACTGCTCGATCCTCTCGGCCACCGGCCCCAACCGCACCTACCTGTGGTCCGGCACGATCGACCCGGGCGCCACCGCGGGCGGTCCGGCCTACGACGGCGGCTCCGAGTCGGGCCTGCGCTGGCAGACCTACGCCGAGGCCCTGCAGAACGCGGGCGTCAGCTGGAAGGTCTACCAGAACGCCGACGACAACTTCGGCGACAACGGCCTCGCCTACTTCAACCAGTTCACCGGCGCGCCGAGTTCGAGCCCGCTCGCCCAGCGCGGCATGGCCTCGGTGCCCGGCACCGGCTCGACCCCGGACGACATCGCGGCCGCGATCAAGGCCGACGCGCTGGCCGGCACGCTGCCGCAGGTCTCCTGGGTGGTGGCCAACCAGCTGTTCTCCGAGCACCCGGACGGCCCGCCGGAGAACGGCGCGCACTTCGTCAACCTGGTGCTGCAGGCCCTGGCGGCCGACCCGGAGGTCTTCGACTCCACCGCCCTGTTCCTCAACTACGACGAGAACGACGGCTTCTTCGACCACGTGCCCCCGCCGGTGGCCCCGGCCGGCACCGCCGGGGAGTTCTACAGCGGCACGAACATCGGCCTCGGCTTCCGCGTACCGATGGTCGTGGTCTCGCCGTGGACCCGCGGCGGCTGGGTCGACTCCCGGGTCTACGACCACACCAGCGTCATCCGCTTCCTGGAGACCTGGACCGCCGCCCTGGGCACCCCCGCCGTCTGCCCCAACATCAGCGCCTGGCGCCGCCAGGTGTGCGGCGACCTCACCGGCGCCTTCGACTTCACCAGGCCCGTCTACGGCGTGCCCGCGCTGCCCGACACCAGCGCCACCATCAGCCAGGCCGCCGCCAACGTGCAGATCAACCCGAGCCCCGGCACCAACGCGATGCCCGCCCAGGAGCCCGGTACCAAGCCCGCCCGCGCGCTGCCCTACCAGCCCAACGCCTGGGTCGACCGGATCGAGTACGGCACCGACAACAAGATCCTGCTCTGGCTCACCATGGCCAACCAGGGCCCGCAGGCCACCTCCTGGGCGCACCACGCGGTCTACGCCAACGCCTACCGCGACGGCGGCCCCTGGCAGTACACCGTCGCCCCGTACGACGCCGGCGCCGGCGCCGACGGCAGGGCGAGCGACTTCTTCAACATCGGTGCCGGCTTCGGCGACGGGAAGTACGACCTCACCGTGCTCGGTCCCAACCGCTCGCTGCGCCGCTTCGCCGGCAACGCGACCACGGCCGGCAGGACCGCGGAGGCCACCACCTCGTACGCGCCTGCGCCGGACACCGGGAAGCCCGCGCTCTGGTTCGCCATGACCAACACCGGAACCAGCACCGTCACCTTCACCATCACCGCCACCAACTACCGCACCGGCACGTGGACCTACCAGGTCGCCCCCGGTGCCACCGTCAAGGACTACTTCAACGCCGTCACCATCGCGCAGGGCTGGTACGACTTCACCGTCACCGTCAGCAGCGACCCCGCCTGGAGCCGGCGCGCCACCGGCCACATCGAGACCGGCGCCGCCAGCATCACCGGCTGACCGCACCCTCCTGCGGCCGTGACGAGGCCCCCGGCCCACCGGGCCGGGGGCCGTACGCCCTTCGGCACCGCGGCTGCCAGGCCGGCCGCTTCCGGCAGGTCAGGCGGCCGCGGGGAGCCCGGTGACGGCGCGGGCCTCGTCGTAGCGGTGCAGCACCAGGCGGGCGACGGCCGGGTGGGCCGCCAGCGGGGCGCCGGTCCAGGCTGCCGCGGTGGTGGCCGCGCGGCGGGCGAAGAAGCCGGGGGAGAGGAGGTAGGTGGCGAGGGCGACCCCGGGGTGGCCGGCGGCCCGGAGGTCGGCGACCGCCCGGTGGGGGGTGGGGGCGGCGGCCGAGAGGTGGGCGGGGGTGACCGGGCGGCCGAGGCGGGCGGCCAGCAGCCCGGCCATCCGGGCGGTGTCGGCGAGCGCGGTGGGGTCGGAGGAACCGGCGCCGGCCAGCACCACTGGGGCGTCCGCCGGGGCGCCGGCCTCGGTGAGGCGGTCGGCGAGGGCCTCGGCGAGCAGCGGGTGCGGGCCGAGGGCGGCGGCGAGGCGGGCGTGCGGGAGGCCGGCGTCCGCGAGGGCGGCGGGGATGTCGACGCGTACGTGGTAGCCGCTGCCGAGGAGGAGGGGGACCAGGATCGGCTGCCGGTCGGCGAGTCGGGCGAGGGCCCGCGGGAGGGACGGCTCGGCGAGGTCCAGGAAGCAGCAGCGGACGGCCAGTTCGGGGCGGATCGAGCGAACGAGCCGCAGCAGGGCGCGCGTTGACGTGACGGCTGCCGGATCGCGGCTGCCGTGGGCGACGGCGAGCAGCACCGGGGCCACCGGGGCCATCAGCCCGCCGCCAGCCGGTAGCCGCGCTTGGGGACGGTGCGGATCAGTGCGGCGTGCGGCCCCAGTGCGGCCCGCAGTCGTCCGACCGCCGCCTCCACCGCGTGTTCGTCGGCCGTCGCGTCGGGCCAGGCGGCGCGCAGCAGGTCGGCTCGGCTGAGCACCCGGCCGGGCCGCTCGGCGAGCGCCCGCAGCACGGCCGCGCCGCGCGGGCTGAGCCAGTGGCTCTCGCCGTCGACCAGGGCGGCGTTCCCCTGCAGCGTCAACACCTGCCCGGAGAGCGCGACTTCACGCCGAGCCCGGCCCGGCAGGGTGTCGGCCAGCAGTCGGACCAGCGACCCGAGGCGGCCGCGCTCCGGATGGACGGCGGGCAGTCCGAGCTCGGTGAGCGGCCGGGCGCACAGGGTGCCGACGCAGACCGGCAGGACGTCCTCGCGCAGGGCGTCGATCAGCGCCTCGTACAGCCCCTCGGCCTCCGCAGTGGCGAGCAGGGCGGTGATCGCGGGCGCGCTGGTGAAGGTGAGGGCGTGCACCTGGCGGCGGACGGTCTGGTCGAGCAGTCTGCGCACCGCACCCGGGTCCTCCGGAGGCGCCCAGCGGTAGACCGGGACGGAGATCACCTCGGCGCCGCGCTCGCGCAGCGCCGCGGCGAAGGTGTCCAGCCGGATCCCGTGCTCCTGGACGGCGATCCGGCGCCCGGCCAGCGGGCGGGCGAGCAGCCAGGTGAGCAGCTCGTCGGTGGCCTCGGTGCCGGGGGAGTACTCCTCGCCCAGCCCGCTGGCCCGCACCGCGCCGGTGGCCTTGGGCCCGCGGCTGAGCACCACCGCGCCGCGGCAGGCGTCGGCGAGCGCGGCGCCCCGGCCCCAGCCCTCGGCGGCGCTCATCCAGCCGCGCCAGCCGACCCCGGTGGTGGCCACCACGTAGTCGAGCGGGGCGGCCAGGCAGCGGTCGGTGGCCTCGCGCAGGGCGAGGTCGTCGGCGAGCGGCAGGATGCGCAGCACCGGGGCCTCGACCACCTGGGCGCCGCGCCGGGTGAGCAGGGCGGTGAGCTCGTCGCGGCGACGCGCGGCGGTGACGCCGACGGTGAAGCCGGTGAGCGGCCCGGGCGGGGTGAGGGTTGCTGCCATGCCCGCCAGCGTGCGGTGCACGTGTTACGAGGGCATTGCCCGGCCGTCACCTGCCGGTAAGCGAAAGTGCCGCTCCGGTTACGGCAGATGTCCGGCCGTGCACCCTGGCGGCCGGGTGCCGTGAGCGAGGCGTACCGCGCCCGCAACATCGCCGACCCGATCGCGAAACAGCGGACGGTCACCTTTCTCGGCATGACGTTGACCAGCCCGAAGGCCGCAGCCGTGGCAGCCGCCGCCACCGACACGCACTGCCCGTACTGCTCGCTGCAGTGCGGCATGCGGTTGTCGCCGGGCACGGACGTGCCGGTCGAGGTGCTGGAGCGCCCGGACTTCCCGGTCAACCGGGGTGCGCTGTGCGGCAAGGGCCGTTCGGCGCCCGCCCTGTTGGACCGGGACGTCCGGCTGACCGGTCCGCTGCTGCGCGACCGGCCCGGCGCCCCGCTGCGCTCGGCGAGCTGGCCGGAGGCGCTGGACCGGGTGGCCGCCGGGCTCGCCGCGACCCGGGCCGAACACGGACCGGACGCGGTGGGCGTGTTCGGGGGCGGCGGGCTCACCAACGAGAAGGCGTACCTGCTGGGCAAGTTCGCCCGGGTGGTGCTGGGCACCGCCAACATCGACTACAACGGCCGGTTCTGCATGTCCTCGGCCGCCGCCGCGCACCGCCGGGCCTTCGGCCTGGACCGTGGGCTGCCGTTCCCGCTCGCGGACATCCCGCACACCGGCTGCCTGATCCTGGTCGGCGGCAACCCGGCCGAGACGATGCCGCCTGCCGTCCGCTACTTCCGCGAACTGCGGGAGAACGGCGGTACGTTGATCGTGGTCGACCCGCGCCGCACCCGCACCGCCGAGCTGGCCGACCTGCATCTGCAGCCCCGCCCCGGCGGGGACCTGGCGCTCGCCCTCGGCCTGCTCCACCTGGTGATCGCGGACGGCCTGGTGGACCGCGCGTTCGTGGCGCGGCGCACCCACGGCTTCGAGCAGGCCCGCGAGTCGGCGATGGCCCACTGGCCCGACCGGGTGGAGCGGATCACCGGCGTGCCGGCCCACCGACTGCGCGAGGCGGCAAGGCTGTTCGGGCAGGCCGACACCGGCATGGTGCTCACCGCGCGGGGCCCGGAGCAGCAGAGCAAGGGCACCGACACCGTCGGCGCCTGGATCAACCTGTGCCTGGCCACCGGCAAGGCCGGCCGCCCGTACAGCGGCTACGGCTGCCTGACCGGCCAGGGCAACGGCCAGGGCGGGCGCGAGCACGGCCAGAAGGCCGACCAACTGCCCGGCTACCGTTCGATCGAGGACCCGGCGGCGCGGGAGCACGTCGCGTCCGTGTGGGGCGTCCCGGCCGGGAGCCTGCCCGGCCCCGGCGTGTCGGCGTACGAGCTGCTGGACGGCCTCGGGCAGAGCGGCGGCGTCCGGGCGCTGCTGCTGGCCGGCTCCAACCCGGCGGTCTCGGCGCCGAACGCCGGGCACGTCACCGAACGGCTGCGTGCGCTGGACCTGCTGGTCGTCGCGGACGTGGTGCTCTCCGAGACGGCCCGGCTCGCCGACGTCGTGCTGCCGGTCACCCAGTGGGCCGAGGAGGACGGCACCACCACCAACCTGGAGGGCCGGGTGATCCTGCGCCGCCGCGCCGTCGACCCGCCCGAGGGGGTGCGCAGCGAGCTGTGGGTACTGCGCGAACTCGCCGCCCGGCTGGGCGTCGCGGAGGGCTTCCCGCTCGAGGCCGAGCAGGCCTTCGCCGAGCTGCGCCGCGCCTCGGCCGGCGGCGACGCCGACTACGCGGGCATCAGCTACCGGCGGATCGCCGCCGAGGACGGGGTGTTCTGGCCCTGTCCGACGCCGGACCACCCGGGCACCCCGCGGCTGTTCCTGGACCGCTTCGCCACCCCGGACGGCCGGGCCCGCTTCGCCGCGGTCACCCACCGCCCGGCCGGTGAGGAGCCGGACGAGGAGTACCCGCTGTTCCTGACCACCGGCCGGGTGCTCTCCCAGTACCAGAGCGGCGCCCAGACCCGCCGGGTCGGCGAGCTCAACGCGGCCGCCCCCGGCCCGTTCGTCGAGCTGCACCCGCGGCTGGCCGAGCGGCTCGGGATCGCGGACGGCGAACCGGTCGCGGTCACCAGCCGGCGCGGCCGGGCCGTCGCCCCGGCGCGGATCACCGACGCCATCCGGCCGGACACCGTCTTCATGCCGTTCCACTGGGCGGGCGCCGGCCGGGCCAACAGCCTCACCAACCCGGCGCTGGACCCGGTCTCCCGGATGCCGGAGTTCAAGCTCTGCGCGGTGCGGGTCGAGCGGGCGGGCGGCGTCGCCGGGGGCGGCCCGATGCGGGTCGAACGAGCGGAGGTCGCCCGATGAGCCCTGCAAGCCCTGCAAGCCCTGCAAGCCCGATGAGCCCTGCAAGCCCCACGAGCCCTGCGAGCCCGGCGGGCCCTGCGGCCCCCAGGATCGCCGTCGTCGGCGGCGGCATGGCAGCCGCCCGCTTCGCCGAGCGCTACGGCGCCCTCGGCGGGCCCGGCACGGTCACCGTGTACGGCGCCGAGGCGCGCGCCCCGTACAACCGGGTGCTGCTCGCCGAGGTGCTGACCGGGCGCTACGACGCCGAGTCGATCGCCCTGCCGCTCGGCGGGGCGACGGCCCGGCCCGGCTGCGAGGTCGTCGCCCTCGATCCGGGCGCCCGCACCCTCGGACTGGCCGACGGCACCGTGGAGCCCTGGGACGAGCTGGTGCTGGCCACCGGCGCCAACCCGGTGCTCCCGCCCGTCCGCGGACTGCGCCGCCCCGGCGGGTACGGCCTGGTCGAGGGCGTGCACACGCTGCGCACCCTGGAGGACTGCGCCCGGCTGGCCGAGGAGGCCGTCGGCGCCAGGCGGGCGGTGGTGATCGGCGGCGGGGTGCTCGGGGTGAGCGCCGCCCGGGCGCTGGCCGCACTCGGGGTCCGTACCGAAATCGTCCACCAGGCACCACATCTGATCGAGCGTCAACTCGACCCGGAAGCGGCCGACGTGCTGCGGGAGCGGCTGCGGCTGCTCGGCGTCGACTGCTACACCGGCAACCGCGCCCGGGCCGTGCACGGCGGCGAGAAGGTCGGCGCCGTGGAGCTGGCCAGTGGCTACCGGCTGGACTGCGACCTGGTGGTCCTCGCCTGCGGCACCCGCCCGCGCACCGCACTGGCCCACGCCGCCGGACTGCCGGTCGACACCGGGATCCTGGTGGACGACCGGCTGGCCGCCGCCCCGCACGTGTCCGCGATCGGCGACTGCGCCGAGCACCGCGGCACCGTCCATGGCCTGGCCGGCCCCGCCTGGGAGCAGGCCGACGTCCTCGCCCGCCGCCTCTCCGGCGCCGAACCGGACGCCCGCTACCCCGGCACCAGCCCGCGCGCCCGGCTCAGCACCGGCGACCTGGAGTACGCGGCCTTCGGCACCGTGGACGAGACCCTCGACCCCGGCCTGGACGTCCTGCGGCTCACCGACGCCACCCGCGGCAGCTACAAGAAGCTCGTCCTGCGCGGCGACCGGCTGGTCGGCGCCATCCTGCTCGGCGACCTGGCCACCGTGGACGCGCTGGCCGGCGCCTTCGCCGACGGCGGCACGCTCGCCGGCCACCCCCTGCACCTGCTCACCCGAGGAACTGCCATGACTGGAGTAGCGCGATGACCCCTGACGACCGCGACCGCACTGTCCGGGATCTCGTCCTGGTCGGCCACGGCATGGTCGGCCAGCGCTTCCTGGAGGCCTGGACCGAGCAGCCGGCCGCGGCTGCCTGGCGGGTCACCGTGCTCGCCGAGGAGCCCCGGCCCGCCTACGACCGGGTCCACCTCAGCGCGCTGTTCTCCGGCAGCACCGCCGACGACCTCGGACTCTGCCCCGCCGGCTTCCCGGCCGAGCACGGCATCGACCTGCGCCTGGGCGACCCGGCCACCGCGATCGACCGCGAACGGCAGCTGGTGCGCACCCGCTCCGGCTCGGAAGTCCGCTACGACGTCCTGGTGCTGGCCACCGGCTCGGTGCCCTTCGTGCCGCCGGTGCCCGGCACCGACGCCGCCGGCTGCCACGTCTACCGGACCATCGAGGACGTCGACGCCATCCGCGCCGACACCGTGGCCGCCCGGACGGGCATCGTCGTCGGCGGCGGACTGCTCGGCCTGGAGGCGGCCGGCGCGCTGCGGGCCGGCGGACTGGACACCCACGTGGTGGAGTTCGCGCCCCGGCTGATGGCCGTCCAGGTCGACGACGGCGGCGGCGCGGCCCTGCGCCGCAAGATCGAGGAACTCGGCGTCACCGTCCACACCGGCGCCGGCGCCAGCGGCGTCCTCACCGGCCCGGACGGCACCGTCCGCGGCCTCGCCCTCTCCGACGGGCGCGAACTGCCCGCCGACCTCGTGGTGTTCTCGGCCGGCGTGCGCGCCCGCGACCAGCTCGCCCGGGAGTGCGGACTGCCGGTCGGCCCGCGCGGCGGAGTGGTGGTCGACGCGCACTGCCGCACCGAGGACCCGGCGATCCTCGCCATCGGCGAGTGCGCCCAGGCCGTCGACGGCCGGGTCTACGGCCTGGTCGCCCCCGGCTACCAGATGGCCGAGACGGCGGCGCGCACCCTCGCGGAGCGGGCGGGCGAGGGCTTCACCGGCGCCGACACCTCCACCAAGCTCAAGCTGCTCGGCGTGGACGTCGCCAGCTTCGGCGACCCGCACGGCACCGCCGAGGGCGCCCTCGACGTGCTCTACAGCGACAGCCGCAGCGGCGTCTACCGCAAGCTCGTCATCGGCGCCGACGGCGCGCTGCTCGGCGGCGTCCTGGTCGGCGACACCGAGGGCTACGGCACCCTGCGCCCGCTCGCCGTCGGCGGCAAGCCGCTCACCGTCGCCCCCGAACAGCTCGTCCTGCCCGCCGGGTTCGCCTCCGCCGGGGCGGTCGCGCTGCCCGACGACGCGGTGCTCTGCTCCTGCCACAACGTCACCCAGGGCGCGGTGCGCGCCGCCGTCCGCGACCAGGGCTGCGACAGCGTCGCCGCCGTCAAGAAGTGCACCCGGGCCGGCACCGGCTGCGGCAGCTGCCTCAAGCAGCTCGGCACCGTCGTCACCGAGGAGTTGGAGGCCGCCGGGGTCAGCACCGTCAAGGGCCTGTGCGAGCACTTCGCCCACACCCGCGCCGAGTTGTACGAGATCGTCCGGGTCACCGGGGTGGCGGGCTTCTCCGAGCTGCTCGCCCGGCACGGCAGCGGCGGCGAGGGCTGCGAGATCTGCAAGCCGACCGTCGCCTCCATCCTCGCCAGCCTCGGCAACGGTCACATCCTGGACGGCGAGCAGGGCGCCCTGCAGGACTCCAACGACCACTTCCTGGCCAACCTGCAGCGCAACGGCTCGTACTCGGTCGTCCCCCGGGTGCCCGGCGGCGAGATCACCCCCGAGGGCCTGATCGCGATCGGCGAGATCGCCCGCGACCACGGCCTCTACACCAAGATCACCGGTGGCCAGCGGATCGACATGTTCGGCGCGACCGTCGACCAACTCCCGGTCATCTGGAACAAGTTGGTCGACGCCGGCTTCGAGTCCGGGCACGCCTACGGCAAGTCGCTGCGCACCGTGAAGTCCTGCGTCGGCGAGACCTGGTGCCGCTACGGAGTCCAGGACTCCACCGCCCTCGCCATCGAACTCGAACTGCGCTACCGGGGTCTGCGCTCCCCGCACAAGCTCAAGGCCGCCGTCTCCGGCTGCGCCCGCGAGTGCGCCGAGGCGCAGAGCAAGGACTTCGGCATCATCGCCACCTCGGCCGGCTGGAACCTCTATGTCGGCGGCAACGGCGGCATGACGCCACGGCACGCCGACCTGCTCGCCGCCGACCTCGACCGCGAGACCCTCATCCGCACCATCGACCGCTACCTGATGTTCTACATCCGCACCGCCGACCGGCTGGAGCGCACCTCGGTCTGGCTGGAGCGGCTGGACGGCGGCCTCGACCACCTGCGGGCCGTCGTCGTCGACGACTCGCTCGGCATCGCCGCCGAACTGGACGACCTGATGGAGCGTCACATCGGCGGCTACCGCGACGAATGGGCCGAGACGCTGGCCGACCCCGAGCGGCTGCGGCGCTTCTCCTCCTTCGTCAACGCCCCCGGAACCCCCGACCCCGCCGTGACCTTCGTCCCCGAACGCGGCCAGATCCGCCCCGCCCGCCCCGGCGAGGCCGGCCGAACCCTCGACTCCCCGGTGCTCGTCGCCGGAACCCGACTGGAGGTGCTCACCCCGTGACCGTACAGATCCACGACGGCGCCCGCTGGCAGACCGTCTGCGCCCTCACCGACCTGCAACCCGGCCGCGGCGTCGCGGTGTTGCTCCCGGCGACCGGCCAGATCGCGCTCTTCCGGGACCGCGCCGGAACGCTCTACGCCGTCGACAACCTCGACCCGTTCAGCGGCGCGCCCGTCCTTTCCCGGGGCCTGCTCGGCAGCCGCGGCGACAGGCCGACGCTCATCTCGCCGATGTACAAGCAGGTCTACGACCTCACCGACGGCCGCTGCCTGGACGAGGACACCACGCCCGACGGCGCCCCCGCCGTACTGCGGCGCTGGCCGGTGCGGGTGGCCATGTCCGGAGGTGGCGAATGACCACGGTCCTCGACGCGAGAAAGCCCGCCCCGCTGGCGGGTTGGGACCCGGAGGACGAGGAGTTCTGGTCGCGGACCGGCGCCCGGATCGCCCGCCGCAACCTGGTGTTCTCCGTGCTCTCCGAGCACATCGGCTTCTCGGTCTGGAGCCTCTGGTCGGTCCTCGTCCTCTTCCTCGGCCCCGAATACCACATCGACACTGCCGGGAAGTTCACCCTCACCGCCCTCCCGACCGCACTCGGCGCCCTGCTGAGACTGCCGTACACCTTCGCCGTCGCCCGCTTCGGCGGGCGCAACTGGACGGTGATCAGCGCCCTGCTGCTGCTCGTCCCCACCGGGCTCGCCGCCCTCGTCCTGCAGCCCGGAGTCCGGTACGGGACCCTGCTGGCCGTCGCCTGCGTGGCCGGCGTCGGCGGCGGCAACTTCGCCTCCTCGATGGCCAACATCAACGCCTTCTACCCGCACCGGCTCAAGGGCTGGGCCCTCGGCATCAACGCGGGCGGCGGCAACCTCGGCGTACCGGCCGTCCAGCTGCTCGGGCTGCTGGTGCTGGCCACCGCCGGCGTCGCCCACCCCCGGCTGCTGCCGCTGCTCTACCTGCCGCTGGTCGTGCTCGCGGCTGCGGGGGCGTGGTGGCGGATGGACAACCTGGCGACGACGTCCGGCGGTTCGTCCGGTTCGTCCGGTTCGTCCGGTCCGTCGGGGGAGGGGCGGGCGCTGCGGGAGGTGGCCCGCGATCCGTACGGCTGGGCCGTCTCGACGCTGTACATCGGGACGTTCGGCTCGTTCATCGGCTTCGGCTTCGCCTTCGGGCAGGTGCTGCAGGTGCAGTTCCACGAACGCTTCGACACCCCGGTCAAGGCGGCCGCGCTCACCTTCCTCGGGCCGCTGCTGGGCTCGCTGCTGCGGCCGGTCGGCGGCCGGCTCGCGGACCGGTACGGCGGGGCGGTGGTCACGCTGTGCACCTTCCTCGCCATGGGGGCCGGGACGGGCGTGGTGCTGCTCGCCTCGCGGGCCGGCTCGCTGCCGCTGTTCCTCGCCGGGTTCATCGCGCTGTTCGTGCTCAGCGGCCTCGGCAACGGTTCGACGTACAAGATGATCCCGGCGCACTACCAGGCCGTCGCCCGTGCGGCGGTCGCGGCCGGCGCCGACCCGGAGGCCGCCGAGGCCGACTCCCGCCGCCGCTCCGCCGCGCTGATCGGGCTCGCGGGGGCGATCGGGGCGTTCGGCGGAGTGCTGGTGAACCTGGCGTTCCGGCAGTCCTTCCTCGCCAGCCACAACGGCGACGCGGCGTACCTCGGGTTCCTCGCGGCGTACGTGCTCTGCTCGGTGCTGACCTGGGCGGTCTGGCTCCGGCGGCGGTGACCCCGAGGTGGCCCGGGGCGGGTGCGGGCGGTGGGTGCGCGCGGCGGGCCGGCTGTCGGGCTCGGCCGTTGGTATGACGGCCGGACCGCCTCGACGCGCGGTGCTCCGGCCGGGCGGTTAGCGTCGGCCGCAACACGTCCTCACCACAGGGAGGTTGCAGTGCAACGGTGGATCATCCTGGCGGTCGTCACCACGGCCCTCACCGGCCTCGCCGCACCCGCCCAGGCCGACGACCCGGTCCCCGCCACCACCGTCGTCACCCTCGGCGACGCCAAGATCGACCCGAAACTGCCCGGCCGCGTCCGGGTCGACGTCGACTACCTCTGCTCGGTCGCCGACGAGGCCCGCTCGCTCACCGTCTCCGTCGAGCAGAAGGACCCGCAGGACTCCTCCTCGATCGCCTTCGGCTCCAGCCGGACGGCCGAGGCGGACGTGGTCTGCGACGGGACGCAGCAGCAACGGCAGATCGTCGTCCAGTCCAAGACCTTCAACTGGATCCCCGACGTCGACGCCGTGCTGACCGCCACCGTCTCCAACCTCGGCGCCACCCCGCCGGCCGCGGCGGACGCCAAGCGCGTCACCCTCACCACCGCGCCGGCCGCCCCCGCCGCCACCACGAGCTGACCCGGGACTGCCCTACGCTCGTGCCCTGCACACGGGGAGGGGCGCGAGCAGTGGTCGACAGCTCGAACACGATGAACGGCACCGTGCACGGGGACGCCGTCCAGGCCGGGTACATCGGAAACGTCTACCTGGACGGACGGCGTCCCCCGGCCGTCACCGACGCGGACGATCCCTGGGCGCACGCCGCCGCCGAATCCCGGGCCTGGCACCACGTCCGGTCCGACCGGGACACCGAACCGTACCGGCGGGCGGCGCTCGCAGCCGTCCGCCGCCTGGCCCGCCTGCGCGACCGGGCCGCCCTCACGGAAGCCCTCGCGGACGACCCCTGGCAGGACCCCGGGATCGCGGTCCGCTTCGCCTCGCGGGTCGGTTGGCTGCTCGGAGACGAGCCGCTCGACCTCTACCCGGCCGAGGCGGCACTGCTGACCGTACTCCCGTTCCTCTACCGGGTCCGCTCACTGGGCCTGGCCGCCGCCCGGGCATCCGTCCGGCCGACCGACCTGCAGGCGTCGGGTGATTCCGACGGCGACCGCACGGCGTACGAGCAGTCCATCGAGGCCCACGACCTGCTCACCCACCGAGCCCGCACCCGGCCCCACTCGGCCACGCCGCTCGGCTGGTGGCTGTACCACCGCTGGCTCGACCAGCACGAGGACCTCGCCGACCCCGACGGCGTCCGTGAACTCCTCGACGCGCTGCCGCCGCTCGCGGAACTCGGCGAGACCTTCTCGGTGAAGCGGGTCTGCGCCCTCCTGCACGGCCTCCGCCGCGGCCCCGACGTCACCAACCGCGACTACCTCGCCGGCCTCAGCGCCGACGACCACCTGCGGGCCCCCGGCGAACAGCACGTCCGGGAGCCGAGACTGGCCCTGCTGCTGGCCCTCGCCTACGGCACCGCCATCGAGACCACCGCCCTGCCCGACATCGTCGCCGAACACCTCGGCATCCCGCACGAGGTCGACCTCGCCGCCCTGCGACGGACCCTGGACGAGGCGGCGTGGGGAGGGTCGTACGACCTGCCCGTGCTGCGCGCGGAGTGTCACCACGAGGCGGTCGTCGAAGGCCTGCGCGAGTACACGGCCAGGGCCGACGAACTCCTCCACTCCATCCGCCGCGTGCTGGTGAACCACCCACTCCCCACCCGCCTCACCTCCGACGAAGCCGCCCCCGCCGGCGGCGCCTTCACCGGCTGGGCGCGGTTCCGGCTGGACGAACGCCGGGTGCGCAGCCTGCTGATGGGCGTCGAGCTCTACCGCGACCGGGACCTGGCCGTCCGCGAGCTCTACCAGAACGCCCTCGACGCCTGCCGCTACCGCCGCGCACGCACCGAATACCTCGACCGTACCAACACCCTGGGCGCCAGCTTCACCTACGACGGCCGCATCGACTTCCGCCAAGGCGTGGACGGGGAGGGACGCGCCTACCTGGAATGCCAGGACAACGGCGTCGGCATGGGCGAGGCGGAGCTGAGGGGCGTCTTCTCCAATGCCGGCGCCCGCTTCGCCGAGCAACTGGACTTCAAACTCGAACGCGCCGAGTGGCGAAAGGCCGACCCACCCGTCGAGCTGTACCCCAACAGCCGTTTCGGCATCGGCGTACTGAGCTACTTCATGCTCGCCGACGAGATCCGGGTGACGACCTGCCGGATGGACGCCACCGGCCGCCGGGGCCCGCTGCTGGAGGTCTCCATCCACGGCCCCGGCCACCTCTTCCGCATCGTCGAACGATCGGCCGTCGGGCGCGAGCCCGGCACCACGGTCCGCCTCTACCTGCGGGACGACGTCGACCTCGACACGTCCTGGTCAGTCGTCGAAGTACTCGAACG
Organism: Kitasatospora sp. NPDC097691; assembly: GCF_040302665.1. Classification (NCBI taxonomy): domain Bacteria; kingdom Bacillati; phylum Actinomycetota; class Actinomycetes; order Kitasatosporales; family Streptomycetaceae; genus Kitasatospora; species Kitasatospora sp. NPDC097691. The sequence goes on from NZ_JBEORY010000074.1 coordinate 29,046, forward strand.
CCTCCTGGCCGTCGGGGAGTTCCGGACGACCGCGGTTCAGGGTGACCGGGAGGCGGTATGGACATCCGGAGTTGTGGGCCGTCGGGAGGCACCGCAAGGCGAAGCCTTCGGCTTCAACGCCTGGGGGCGGATGTCGACATGGGCCGACGCCCCGAAGGGCGCGCAGGTGACATGGTGCGAGCACGGCGGGGCGCTCCTGGTGGACGGGCTGGTGGTGGAGCCGGAGGTCGTTCGTGGGGTGGTCTCGCGCGGCGGGTTGGACGGGGTCGTGGTGAACCTCACCGGGCAACTGTCGCCGGGCAAGCTGTCGGTGGATCGGCGGCGGGTCATCAGCGACCTGTCGCAGGTGGTCCGGGAACTGCTGGAGGCGGCGGTGAACGAGTTCGTGAGCCACGACTCCGCCGTGTTGGGCATGGAGTGGATCCACCGGGTGACGGAAAGCAACTACCACGTCGCCGATCTGGTGGCTGCTGAGGTCGTTGCTCAGGACCGCAAACTCGAACACCAGGGTGTCGAGTACGAAACCCGTCGCACCGGCTGCTTCCTGGCGGACGACGGGATTCTCCGGTCGTTCGAGACACTTGACGAGTTCCCCAACGGGATCGTTCCGGGCAGCCCGCCCGACCACGTTCTGCTGTGGCGGGCGATGGCGCACGGGTTGGACGATCGCTTCCGTGAACTCGTCGAAATCTGCCCGGAGTTGGCGGAGGTGCGGAATGTGCGTCCGGCGATGCCTTCCGACATCGCCGTGCTCGCGCCACGCGATCGCCTTTTCGACAACAGGTCGTGGGCCTTGGCGCACCTGGGCGACGACTGGATCTCGGAACTCTCGCGGATCCTGGATGTCACACCGGAGACCGCCCGGGCCCGGGCCGACGACCTCGGTGTGTCGCGCCGCAGCGACCTGCGCCTCGGTGTGCCGTCGCCGGATCGTGAGCCCGCGCGGGTCAACAATCTTCTGGTCATGGCGGACTGTGGGGGAATCCCCGTGGCGGAAGCCGCGGTCGCCTGGGTCGCTGCGGGCCGGACGGTCGCGCGCGAGGTCGTGGACCTCGCCATTGCCGTCGACACCGATCCCGTCCTGCTCTGGAGGCGGTCCGGGAAAGGGACCTTCTGGAGCGGCCCCGAGCCGGGGGGGAGCGGTCGAGCCCGGCCATCTCGTCAGGGCCGGTCGAGTGCTCGGGATCCCGATCGACGAGGTCTGTGCGGCGGTGGCATGCCACGGCCTCGCCGGGGACGCCACGGGCCTGCCGCCGTTCCCCTCCGACGAGACCTTGGCATTGCTCAGCCTGAACCTCAACGGTTGGAGTCCCTGGTTGAAGCGGTCCAAGGCGGTACCAGCGGATCACCTGCTGCGCGCGGCGCAGGACATCGGGATCACGCCGGAGCGAGCTGCCGAGGTGCTCCGGACCGTCGGGTTCCGGGTGCCGCGTGTTCCGGAGGACGCCTGTGTCCGGGACCTGGAGCTCTTCGAGCGGAAGGGCACGTGGTGGAGCGACGTGTCCGAGATGACCTACGAGCGGCTCTTCGCCCTGGCGGCGGCGAGGAAGACCTCGCCGCGTGAGGTGATCGAGCGGCTCGGGGCCTACGGTGCGGAGCTCCCGATCGTCCTGCCGGAGGACTTCACCCGGTTGGACGAGGAACTCTTCTCGCCCGACGGTGTGATGGAGTGGGGTGATCTGCGGCTGGGGGATCCGGTGCCGTTCGCCCGGTTGATCTTGGCGGCTCGCCTTCTTCGGCGGCGTCCGGCCGAGTTGGCCGGCCACCTGAGGGCACGTGGGATCGTTCCGTCCAGCGACGACCTGCCGGACGGGCTCACGATGGAACAGGCGTTGGAGCTCCTCAAACGCTCTGGGTCCTGGTCGATGGGCCTGTTGTGGGTCGAGGACCTCTCGTTGGCGGACTTGCTGAGGTTGTCGCTGCGGACCGGGCACCCGATGGCGAAGATCGTCGAGTGGTACCGCTCGTGGGGTCTCCCGGTGCCCGATCTCGCCGAGTGGATTCGCGAGGCGCTTGCCCGGGTGCCGTTGGTGGACCCCTCGTAGCTTCCGGAGCCACCTCTGAACCGGGGCTGCTGGGGCGCGGCGTGATGTTCTACAGTTCTGTAGAACATCACGACCGGTGAACGGGGACGCGACATGCACAAGCCGCTTCGGCTGCCGCAGCAGGATCGGGCGGACTTCGAGACGGCGCTCGGGCGGGCCCTCGCCGCGCCGCAGGTGCGGGAGGCGTTGCGGGGTGCCGGCGGTGAGGCGCGCGGGGTGGAGTCGTTGCGGCGGGCAGCGCGGGAGGACGCGGAGTTCGTGCTGGCCGCGGCGGCACCGGAGTACGAGCGGTACGCGGCCCTGCGGGCGGATGCGGACGCGGTGGCGCGGCTGCCGGTGGACGAGCCGGAGCGGGAGCGGGCGTCGGGGTGGTGGGGGGTGCTGGGGGTGGTGGTGCCGATCATCGCCGGGGCGGCGGCGGTGATCTTCCTGCTGCTGGGCTTCGCGCTGAACCTGGTCGAGGACCTGGCGGTCCCGGCGCACGCGTTGGTGGAGGCCGGGTGGGTCGCGGCCGCGGTGGCGGCGGTGAGTCTGCTGGTCGGCGGGCTGGGGTTGCTGGGTGCGGCGGCCCGGCCCGCCGAGACGGCGGCCGAGGAGGCAGACGGGGCGGGGGAGTTGCTGCGGGCGCGGGACGCCTGGCGGGTGGCGCTGGTGGAGCGCGCTCTGGTGCCGTACCTGGTGGCGCAGGCGAACGCGGCGCCGGGTCAGTGACGTTGATCGAGCTCAGGTGAGCGGGCGGCGTCGACCAGGAGGTGGGCGGCGGCGAGCGGGATGTCGAGCCGACGGGCGATCCAGGGGGCCGCGCGGCCTGAGCGGGCGAGCACCCAGGCGGAGTAGAGCCGGTCGAGCTCGGGGGCGTTCTCGGCGAGCAGCAGGGGGCGGACGGCCTCCATGGGGAAGCCTTCGAGGGCACGGGCGCTGTACTCGCGGCCGTTGGGGCCGACCGGCGGCAGGGGGAGCGGGCGGCGGGCGTCGAGCCAGCGGGTGAGGAGTACGGCGCCGACCACGAGGAGTCCGGTTCCGGAGGCGCCGATCAGGATGCCGCCGATGACGGGGCGTTCGTCCTCCTCGGCCACGCCCAGGGTGATCTCCTCCAGAATGAGCAGGCCGAGCACGGTGAGCAGCGCCGCGGCTTCTCCGGGGCGCGGATGGAGCCGGGACGTCGACATGCGGAACCTCTTCCTCGGCGGGGCGACCGGGGCTTTCGGGCGGGCGCGGCGATTCACCTCCCGTACAACGGTGGCGGCCGGTCCCGGGGCACGCCGCGAGAGGCCTGGTGGTGAAACCCGGGAGCGGAGTTGACGCATCGTCAATAGAGGTGTCTGTCCCACGGGTTGGCGGCACTCGTTTCGGAAGCTGCTCCCAGTCGGCGCAGTCGGTCGGGGCAGGTCGAAGGCGGCGGCGTGGTCGAGGTTGTGGAATCCGATCGTACGGCTGCGCCCGGGCGGGGCCGTGCCCGGGCGGGAGCGGGGGTCCGGGCGTCAGCGGGCCAGGAGCGGCAGCGGTGCGCCGGTGCGGGCGGGGAGTTCGAGGCGGGTGAGGAGTGCGGAGGGCGAGACCTCGACCACCCGGCAGCCGGCCCGGTGGCGGCAGTGGCGGGCGACCGAGCCGTGGCGCAGGCGGTCGAACCGGCGGCGGCCGGCGGCGCCGAGGACGAGCAGGTCGTCCGGGCCGGTGACGGCGCCGACCAGGGCGCGCCCGGGGTCGGAGTTGACCACCAGCGGGTGGATGACCAGGCCGGACGGGTACCCGCCGTAGGCCTGGTCGAAGGCGACGTCGAGGCGTCGGCGGGCGGCGTGCTCCAGTTCGAAGCGCGGGCGCAGCGCGTCCCGTTCGCCGGCCGGCCATGCGGCGACGGGCACCAGCACCGCCTGGTGCCGGGCCGCCTCGCCGACGGCGTGGTAGAGGGCGGCCAGACTGCTCAGGGATCCGCTCAGGCCGACGATCACTCGGGTGGTCCCGGTCATGGCCGTTCGCCTCCGTCTCTCCGGATTCGCTCCGGTGGTCTGTCCGTCCGGTGGTCCGTCCGGCGGGCCTGTCCAGCGGCCTGTCCGTCCGGTGGCCCGTCCCGCGGGTGGGTCCGGTGGGATTCGCCGGTTCGGTTCTCCTCGCTGCGCTGCGGACGCCTCCAGTGAACCCCGGAACCGACCCGTCCGTACCGGCGCTGACACCACCATGACGCCGGTCGCACCCATCTTGACGGCCTCCTGACAGGGCCGGCGACGGTGCTCAGCCGAGTCCGGGTACGAACCGGATCAGCAGGTCGATCGCCTTGATGCCGAGGAACGGCAGCACCAGCCCGCCCAGTCCGTAGACCCGCAGGTTGCGCCGGAGCAGGTCGGTCGCGGAGGCGGGCTGGTAGCGGACGCCGCGCAGCGCGAGCGGAATCAGGGCGACGATGATCAGTGCGTTGAAGATGATCGCGGAGGCGATCGCCGAGGTGGGGCTGTGCAGGCCCATGATGTTGAGGTGGTGCAGCCCAGGGTAGGCGTTCGCGAACATCGCGGGGATGATCGCGAAGAACTTGGCCACGTCGTTGGTGATCGAGAAGGTCGTCAACGCGCCGCGGGTGATGAGCAGTTGCTTGCCGACCCGGATGATGTCGATCAGCTTCGCCGGGTTGGAGTCGAGGTCGACCATGTTGCCGGCCTCCTTGGCGGCCGGGGTGCCGGAGTTCATCGCGACGCCGACGTCGGCCTGGGCGAGGGCGGGGGCGTCGTTGGTGCCGTCGCCGGTCATCGCGACCATGTTCCCGGCGGCCTGTTCGCGCCGCAGGTGGGCGAGTTTGTCCTCGGGGGTGGCCTCGGCGAGGAAGTCGTCCACGCCGGCCTCCTCCGCGATCGCCCTGGCGGTCAGCGGGTTGTCGCCGGTGACCATGACCGTGCGGATGCCCATCCGGCGCAGTTCGGCGAAGCGTTCGGCGATGCCCTCCTTCACCACGTCCTTCAGCTCGACCACGCCGAGCGCGCGGGCGCCGTGCCGGTCGTGGACGGCGACCAGCAGCGGGGTGCCGCCGGCCTCGGCGATCCGGCCGACCAGCGGCTCGGCCTCCATCGGCAGGCGTCCGCCGGAGTCCACCACCCAGCGGGCGACGGCGCTTGCGGCGCCCTTGCGGATCAGGCAGCTGGTGCCGTCGGGCCAGCGCAGGTCGACCCCGCTCATCCGGCTGTGCGCGGTGAACGGGACGGGCCGCTGCTCACCCAGCTCGCCGGGGGAGCGCGGCGGCACCCAGTACTGACGGTTCGTCAGCTCGACCAGCGAGCGCCCCTCCGGCGTCTCGTCCGCGACGGAGGCCAACTGGGCGGCCTCGGCGAGCTGTTCGGTGGTCGCGCCGGGCAGCGGGTGCAGGGCGACGGCCCGGCGGTTGCCGTGGGTGATGGTGCCGGTCTTGTCGAGCAGCAGCACGTCGACGTCCCCGGCGGCCTCGACGGCGCGCCCGGAGAGGGCGACCACGTTGCGCTGGACGAGCCGGTCCATGCCGGCGATGCCGATCGCCGAGAGCAGTGCGCCGATCGTGGTCGGGATGAGCGCGACCATCAGCGCGACCAGCACGATGGTGGTCTGCGGCGCGTTCGCGTAGATGGCCATCGGCTGGAGCGAGACCACCGAGAGCAGGAAGACGATGGTCAGCGAGGCGAGCAGGATGTTCAGCGCGATCTCGTTCGGCGTCTTCTGCCGGTCGGCGCCCTCGACCAGGGCGATCATCCGGTCGACGAAGCTGTGCCCGGGCCGCGAGGTGACCCGGACGACCAGGTGGTCGGAGAGCACCTTCGTGCCGCCGGTGACGCCGGTGCGGTCGCCGCCGGACTCGCGGATCACCGGCGCGGACTCCCCGGTGATCGCCGACTCGTCCACCGTGGCGACGCCCTCGACCACCTCGCCGTCCTGCGGGATCGCCTCACCGGCCTGCACCAGGACGATGTCGTGCAGCAGCAACTGCTCGGCGGGGATGAGTTCGTGGCGGTGGTCACGGATGCCGACCCGCCAGTGCAGCAGCCGCCGGGCGGTGGTGCCGGCCTGGGCGCTGCGCAGCGAATCGGCCTGCGCCTTGCCGCGGCTCTCGGCGACGGCCTCGGCGAGGTTGGCGAAGAGCACGGTCAGCCACAGCCAGAACGAGATCACCCAGGCGAAGACGCCCGGGTGGATGACGGCGCTGATGGTGGTGAGCGCGGAGCCGGTCTCGACGACCAGCATCACCGGGTTGCGCATCATCATGCGCGGGTGCAGCTTGCGGACGGCGGCGGGCAGCGCCTCGGCCAGCTGCTGCCGGGTGATGAGCCGGCGTCGGCCGCTCGGTGACGTGGGCCGGTGGCTCGGCGGCGGCTCGGGTGCCGGCGTCGGGGTCCGCTCCGGGCGGCGGAACCAGTTCTGCCGGTCGGTGGTGGTGTCCGGGGTGGTGAGGGCCGAACGGCGCATCGTCTCGGGGGACCTTCCGGGCCGCCCGGTCGGGTGGGGCGGCGGTTCGGGTATCGGCGGGGACGGCGGACAGCCCATCACCGCCGGACCGCGCGCCATGCCGCTCTTGACGCAGGCTTGGCGGCGGGACGGCCTTCCTTGACAGCTCCCTGACACCGGGGCTGCGGCACTGTCAGGGGAACGTCAAGGTCGGCGGCGGGGGCGTAGGCCATCCGTCAAGGACGGGTGCGGTCGGTGTGCGGAGGGTCTCCACTGGAGGTGAACGGCCGTGCGGCCCGCCACCGGGGCGAGCCGCACGGCCCACCACCGAGAGGACCCGCCATGACCACCGCCACCCTCGTCGTAGACGTCGACCGGCCGCTGGAGCGCACCGTCCGCCTGGTGTCCGCCGCAGGGCGCCAGGACCGGCCCGAGCCGCCGGATCCGGCCCCGGTGGACGAGCGTGACCGCGTCCGCGCCCGCCCGTCGCACTGCCGCTTCGCGATGCACTACGAGGACTGACCGGCCGCCACCCCGACCCACCGCCAGGAGCATCCCCATGACCCAGCTCTTCGCCCCTCCCGCAGCCGGCCGATCCGCCACCGGCGCTCCCGTTGCGGACGCTCCCGCCACCGACGCCTCCGCCTCCGCCACCGCCAACGACGCCACCGCCACCGATGCCACCGCCAACGACGCCACCGATGCCTCCGCCGTCGACCACCTCGGCGCCCCCTGGCCGGCCTCGGCGCGGCCCGGCCGGGGAGCCGACGTGCTGGTCGGCGGGGTCGGCCTGGCCGAGGCCGCCGAGCGGTTCGGCACCCCGCTGTACGTGCTGGACGAGGGCGAGGTGCGGGCCAGGGCGCGGGCGTACCGGCGGGCGCTGCCGCACGCCGAGGTGCTGTACGCGGCCAAGGCCTTCCTGTGCAGCGCGATGGCCGACTGGGTGGCCGACGAGGGCCTGGGACTGGACGTCTGCTCGTCCGGCGAGCTGTGGCTGGCGGTCTCGGCGGGCTTCCCGGCGCAGCGGATCCTGCTGCATGGCAACGCGAAGTCCCCGGAGGAGCTGCGGCTGGCCCGGCGGCTGCGGGTGGGGCGGATCGTCATCGACGGGCCGGCCGAGATCGCCCGGCTGGCCGCGCTGGTGGCGGCCGACACCCCGCAGAAGGTGCTGGTCCGGGTCGTTCCGGGGATCGCGGCCGGGCACCACGCGGCGGTGCGGACCGGTGTCGGCGGGCAGAAGTTCGGTTTCCCGATCGAGGGCGGCGACGCGGCCGACGCGGTCGCCCGGGTGCTCGACCAGCCGGGGCTCGAACTCGCCGGTCTGCACTGCCACGTGGGGTCGCAGATCACCGAGGTGGAGCCGTACCTGCAGGCGGTGGACGCGCTGGTGGGCCTGCTGGCGGAGATCCGGGACCGCCACGGCGTGGAACTGTCCGAGCTGGACCTCGGGGGCGGCCACGGCATCGGGTACCTGCCGGGGGACGCGGAGTTGGACCTCGCCGAGTTCGCGGTGCGGGTGACCGACCGGGTGGCGGTGCGCTGCGCGGAGGCCGGGCTGGAGGTGCCCCGGCTGGTGGTGGAGCCGGGCCGTGCGGTGGCCGGCCCGGCCGCCGTGGCGGTGTACCGGGTGCTGTCGGTGAAGCACGTCGCGGACGGCCGCTGCTTCGTCGCGGTGGACGGCGGGATGAGCGACAATCCGCGTCCGGCGCTGTACGGATCGCCGTACAGCGTGCGCCTGGTGGGCCGCCGCTCGGAGGCGGGCGCGGCCCGGGTGGACGTGGTGGGGCGCCACTGCGAGGCCGGGGACGTGCTGGTGCGGGACGCGGTGCTGCCCGCCGACGTACGGCCGGGGGACCTGCTGGCCGTCCCGGCGGCCGGGGCGTACCAGCTGTCGATGGCCTCCGGCTACAACCTGGTCGGCCGCCCGGCGGTCGCCGCGGTGCGGGACGGCCGGGCGCGGCTGCTGATCCGCCGGGAGACGGTGGAGGACTTCCGGCTGCGCGAGGTGGGGCGCTAGCTCTTCGGAGCGAGGGCACCGAGCGGCTGATAACGGAACGGTTGCGGAGCCCGCCCTTCCCGTGCGCACCTCTTGACGGCACGGGGAGGGCGGGCGTTTGCTGTGTCCCGCCCGTTGGAGCCTGTTTGGTTCTGGTTTGTTTTGTGTGTTTGAACGTTCAAATCGTTCAATACGCTTCACGGCCCGGGCGAGCCCCGCCCACCCTCCCCCTCCCCTCCCTTCAGTGCCGCCCCACCGAGAGGAATGCAATGTCACACCTTTCTCGCCGCGACCTGCTCCGAACCTCCGGAGCGGGCCTGCTGGCCCTCGCCGCCGGCGGCACCCTCGCGGCCTGCGGCGGCTCCGGCTCGGGGAGCGCCTCCGGCGGAGACGCCGACACCGGGACCGTCACCGTCTGGTCCTGGGCCACCGCGGCCGAGGCCCTGCGCGGGATCGTCCCGGCCTTCGAGAAGGACAACCCCGGGATCAAGGTCGACGTCCAGGACATCGGGGAACCGGCCATCTGGGACAAGATCACCGTCGGCCTGGCGGCCGGCGGACAGGGCCTCGGCGACGTCCTGCACATCGGCTGCGACTACCTGCCCGGTTACATGGAGAAGTTCCCCGGGGGCCTGGCCAACCTCTCCGAGCTCGGCGCCGACGCGCACAAGGACGAGTTCGCCAAGGGCCTGTGGCCGGTCGTCACCGGCAAGGACGGCCACGCCTACGCACTGCCGTGGGAGGTCAACCCGCTCGGCTTCTTCTACCGCAAGGACTACTTCGACAAGGCGGGCATCGATCCCGAGTCCCTCACCACCTGGGACGACCTGATCGCCGCCGCAGACCGCTTCAAGGCCGCCAACCCCGGCATCGCCGTGATCGGCCTCAACAAGGCCGCCAATCCCACCCCCGACCTGGACTTCCTCCAGGGCCTGATGCAGCTCCAGGGCGCCTTCTACTTCGACCTCCAGGGGAAGATCACCGTCGCCTCCGAACCGGCCGTGCGCGCCCTGACCATCGTCAAGCGGCTGGAGGAGGCCGGACTGATCGGCGACACCCCCGGCGTCCAGAGCTGGGTGCCCGTGATGAAGTCGGGCAAGCTCGCGGTGGCCGCGATGCCCGCGTGGGTCGCGCACTACCTGGAGAAGAAATTCCCCGACCAGAGCGGCAACTGGCGCCTCACCAAGCCCCCGGCAGTGACTCCCGGCGGCAAGCGCACCGCCCTGGTCAACTCCACCCACCTGGCCGTCTCCGCCTCCAGCCCGCGCCGCCGCGCCGCCTGGAAGTTCGTCGAGTACGCGCTCACCCGCACCGCCTCGGTGAACGCCATGTTCAACGCCGGCGGCGTCTTCCCGGCCCTCACCACGGCCTACACCGACCCGCTGTACTCCGCGCCGAGCGCCTACTACGGCGGCCAGCCGGTGCTCAAGACCTTCGCCGACCTCGCCACCGACGGCGGCGACCCCACCAACTACTCCGGCGACTACGCCCGGGCCCTCAAGCTCGTCAGCGACGCCCAGACCAAGGTCCTCCTCAAGGGCGCCGACCCGGCCGCCGTCCTCCAGGACGCCGCCAAGCAGCTCGCCCAGCAGACCGGACGCACGATCGCATGACCGCCACCACTCCGTCCGTCACCCTTGCCAAGAACGCCGCGCGGGCCCACCGCACCGCCCGCCGGCGTCGCACCGCACTGCCGTACCTGCTGCTCGCCCCCGCCCTGCTCACCTTCGGCGTGTTCAAGGCCTACCCGGTCATCGACTCGCTGCTGCTCTCCTTCACCACCGGCTCCGGCACCGCCACCCGCAACGCAGGGCTCGCCAACTACCGCCGCCTGATGGACGATCCGCTGTTCTGGACGGCCCTGCGCAACACCGGCGAGATCCTCGTCGTGCAGGTCCCGCTGATGCTCGGACTGGCCCTGCTGATGGCCGTCGGCATCAACTCCGCGCTGGTGCGCTGGCGCACGGTGTGGCGGCTCGGCGTCTTCATGCCCTCGGTCACCGGCCTGGTCGCCACCGGCGTGATGTTCGCCTACCTGCTCAAGGCCGACGACGGCGCGGTCAACTGGGCGCTCAACGCCGTCGGTCTGCCCTCCGTCGACTGGCTGGGGCAGCCCGTCTGGGCCCGGATGGCCGTCGTCGTGGTGCTCACCTGGCACTACACCGGCTACAACGCCGTCATCTACCTCGCCGGACTCCAGTCCATCCCGAGGGAGCTGTACGAGGCCGCGATGGTCGACGGCGCCGGCCCGATCCGCCGCTTCACCTCGATCACCGTTCCCGCGCTGCGCCCGGTGCTGCTGTTCACGGTCGTGCTGTCCACCATCGGCACCCTCCAACTCTTCGACGAACCCTACGTGTTGACCGGCGGCGGGCCGGACAACGCCACCCTGACCGTCTCCATGTACCTGTACCAGAACGGCTTCCGGTACTTCGACTTCGGTTACGCCTCCGCGATCGCCTACGCGCTCACCCTGATCGTGTCGGTGCTCGGCGCCGTCCAGATGCGCCTGATGGGAGAGCGCGACAAGTGACCTCCAAGAGCACGACCTCCAAGAGCACGACTCTCAAGAGCACGGCCCTCAAGAGCACGACCCTCAAGAAGCTGCGCGGCTGGCCGCTGACCTTCCTCCTCGCCGGCATCACCGGGCTGTCGATCGCCCCCTTCTACTGGCTGGTGGTCTCCGCGACCCGCAAGGACACCGAAGTCTTCGACTGGCCGCCCAAGCTGCTGCCCGGCGGGAGCCTCGGCGAGAACCTGAGCCACCTCCAGCAGAAGATCGGCCTGTTCAGGGTGGTCGGCAACTCCCTGCTGGTGGCGGGGGTCCAGACGCTGGGCGCGCTCGTCGTGGCGCTGCTCGCCGGCTACGCCTTCGCCAAGTTCCGCTTCCGCGGCCGCACCCTGTTGTTCGCCCTGCTGCTCTCCACCCTCGTGGTGCCCGAACAGGTCGTACTGGTACCGCTGTTCAAGATGATGACGGACTTCGGCCTGCTGGACACCTACCAGGCGCTGATCCTGCCCGGTCTGTGCGTGCCCTTCGCCATCTTCCTGATGCGGCAGTCGCTGAGCAGTCTGCCGGACGAACTCCTGGACGCCGCCCGGGTCGACGGAGCGGGTGAGCTGCGGGTGCTGTGGAGCGTCGTCGTGCCGGTCATGCGGCCGGTACTGGCGGCCCTCTCGATCTTCCTCTTCCTGGGCTCCTGGAACCAGTTCGTCTGGCCGCTGATCGCCCTGCGCAGCCCCGAGATGCACACCCTGCCCGTCGCCCTGGCGACCCTGCACGGCAACAAGTCCAACACCGACTACGGCGCGATCCTCTCCGGCACCGCGCTGTCCACCCTGCCGATGATGGTCCTCTTCCTGGTCCTCCAACGGCAGTTCATCTCCGGCCTGCTGGCCGGCGCCACGAAGGGATGACGACCGTGACCGACATCTGGGAGCCGCACGCCCCCACCGCCGCCGGCGGCCTGCGTCCGCTGCACGCCCAGGGGCTGGACCTGCGGGTCAGCGGCGCGGCCACGGCCCGGGAGATCGCCGACGGGGTGCTGGAGGTGAGCGCCGAGGGCGCGGGCGAGGTCCGGATCGAGTGGCGGGTGCCCTGCGTCGACGCCACGGCCCTGTGGACGCCCGAGCCGCGCGGCACCGGCTGGCTGCCCGCCGCCTGGAGCGCCCCGCGCCGCACCGGCCTGACCCGCGGCGCGCCGATCGCCGCGCTCGTCGGCACCGGCGACGTCGCGCTGTGCGCCTTCGCCGCCGGGCGCCCCGACGTGCTGGCCGGGGCCGGAGTGGTCGAGGAGAGCGGCGAGTTCCGGTTCTGGGCCCAGGCCACCGACCGGCTCACGGTCCGGATCGACACCTCCCGCCGGCACTACGCCCGCAGCCTGGCCGAACTCGCCGCCTGGTGGGGCGCCGACCGCACCGCCGACATCCCCGAGGCCGCCCGCCGCCCCGCGTACTCCACCTGGTACTCCCTGCACCAGGACGTCTCGCCCAAGGGCGTCGAGACCCAGGCCGCGCTCGGCAAGGAACTCGGCCTGGACGTGATCATCGTGGACGACGGCTGGATGACCGCCGACCGCACCCGCGGCTACGCCCACTGCGGCGACTGGGAGCCCGTCTCGCTGCCCGACACCGCCGCCCACGTACGACGCGTCCACGAACTCGGCGTGCGCTACCTGCTCTGGTACGCGCTGCCGTTCGTCGGCAAGGACAGTGCCGCGTACCAGCGGATCGGCCACTACGCGCTCGCCGACGCCGCCCACATGGGCGCGGTCGTCGCCGACCCGCGCTACCCCGAGGTCCGCGCCTTCCTCACCGACCGGCTCGCCCGCGCAGTCGAGGAGTGGGGCATGGACGGCCTCAAGGTCGACTTCGTCGACTGGTTCGCCCGGGACCGCGACGGCGCGCCGGCGGCCGGCCCCGAGGCGGACTGCGCGAGCGTGGACGAGGGCGTCGAGCGGCTGCTCGCCGGAATCCGCCGCCGGATCACCGCCGCGAACCCCGACGCCATGATCGAGCACCGCCAGCCGTACGTCAGCCCCGGCCTGTGGCCGTACGTCACCATGGTCCGCGCCACCGACTGCCCGCTCAGCCCGCAGGAGAACCGGCAGCGGACCATCGACGTGCGGCTCGCCGCCGGGCCCGTACCCGTCCACGCCGACATGCTGATGTGGCACCCGGCCGAGCCGCCGGAGCAGGTCGCCTGCCACCTGATCAACGTGCTGTTCTCCGTCCCGCAGATCTCCGTCGACCTCACCGCGCAGAGCGACGGGCAGCGCGAGGCGATCGCCTTCTGGCTCGGCGTCTTCCGTGAGCACACCGCGACCCTGCAACTCGGCGAACTGCTCCCGGCCCGGCCGGACCTCGGCTACCCGATGGTCACCGCGCGCGGAGCCGACACCGTCGCCGTCGCCCGCTACGCCGCACTGCCGGTGGACGCCTCCGGCGACGGCTGGCACACCCTGCTGGTGGCCAACGCCGACGCCGACCCGGACGTCCGGCTCACCGGCGGCAGCGGGACGGCCGCGATGACGGTGCAGGACGCCCGGGGGCGTATCGTCCGGCAGGGCGAGGTCGAGCTGGACCGTGCGGAACCGGTTCCCGTGCCGCGCGGCGGGCTGCTGACCCTGCGCCGCAGCTGACCACGCCCGGAGCCGCAGCCGACCACGCCTGGAGGAGACCGGATGCCCGAGGGACCGCAGCGACCGCGCCGCGGCGCCACCACGATCGAGGAGGTCGCCCGCGCGGCCGGGGTCTCCCGGCAGACCGTCTCCAACGCGCTCAACGCCCCGCACCGGGTCCGCCCCGAGACCCTCGACCGGGTCACCACCGCGATCCGCGAACTCGGCTACCAGCCCGACCAGTCGGCCCGTTCGCTGCGCAGCGGCGCCCGGCGCACCCTCGGCTACCTCGCCCCGGTGGACGACCCGCTCGACCCCAACCCGCTGATGGCCGGCTTCCTGGAGGCCCTGGTCGACGCGGCCGGTGCCGAGGGGCAGCGGGTGCTGCTGTTCCGGCCCGCCCCGCCCGCCGGGGACCCGGTGGCCGCGATCGACGAACTGGTGGCGGCCCGTCAGGTGGACGGACTGGTCCTGGCGGACGTGCTGGCCGAGGACACCCGGATCGCGCACGTCGCGCGGCTCGGCATCCCCTTCGTCAGCTTCGGCCGCACCGGCCCGGGGGAGCCGCAGCACTGGGTGGACATCGCCAACGACGCGGCGATGGCGGCGGTGGTGCGGCACCTCGCGGCGCTGGGCCACCGCCGGATCGGCTACCTCGGGGTCGACGAGGAACTGCCCTGGATGGCGGCCCGGCGGGCGGGCTTCCTCGCCGAGGCCCGGCGGCTGGGCCTGTCCGCGGTGGCGCTCCCCGGCGCGGCGGGGGAGGCGGGGCCGGCGCCCGTGGTGCACGACGGACCGGCGGACGTGGCCTCGGACCGGCCGGCGGACGGGCCCGCGGCGAGGGCCGGACGGGAGGAGCCCGCGGCGCCTTCCGCGGTCGCCGCCGTCCGGGCGCTGCTGCGCGGGCCCGACCGGCCCACCGCCTTCGCGGCCGGCAGCGACCTGCTCGCGCTCGACGTGTACGAGGCGGTCCGGGCGGAGGGGCTGCCGGTCGGGCCCGGCGGGGTGGCCGTCACCGGCTTCCACGACACGCCGCTCTGCCGCCACCTGCACCCCGCGCTGACCTCCGTCCGGCTGCCGCTGCGGGCGATCGCCGGGGCGCTGGTCGGCCGGCTGCTGGGCCGGGTACGGGGGGAGGCGGCACCGGCGGCGGGCCTGGAGCTGCCCACCGAGCTGGTGGTGCGGGGGAGCAGCGGGTGAGGGGGCCGGTGCGGGGGAGCAGTGGGTGAGGGGACGACCCGTGCTCCGCCGACACCGTCCGCCCGTCCGCCCGTCCGCCCGTCCGCCCGAGGCCTCAGGCCCGGTGGGCCGCCGGGCGCTCCGGGGACGCCTCCGCGAGCGCCCGGGTCACGGCCTCGACGCCGGCCCGCAGCCCGTACACCGGGGTGGCCGGCTGCTGGCGCCAGGACTCGTCGAGGCCGCCCGCGTCCACCGTGTCGAAGCCCAGCTCGTCGACCAGCGCCCGGACGACCCGCTTGGCCGCCTCGTCGTCCCCCGCGACCGGGACGGCGAGCCGCTCCGGGTCGCCCGCCGGAAGCGGCCGCTCCAGCAGGTCCTGCGCGTAGGTGCCGTTGAACACCTTCACCACCGGGTGGCCGAGGTGCTGCTCCGTCCACCGGCTCTCGGTGAGCCCGCCGTCCTCGATCGCGTCGATCCGGCCGTCGCGCTCCTTCGGGTAGTAGTTGCCGGTGTCGATCACGACCGCGCCCTCGGCGGCCTCGTCGAACAGCCCGGCGGGCAGGTCCGGCACGTTCTTCAACGGGACGGTCACGACCACCACCTGCGCGCCCCGTGCCGCCTCGGCGACCGGCACCGCCTTCGCGCCCGTCTCCTCGACCAGGGCCGTCAGCGTCTGCGGGCCGCGCGAGTTGGCCACCGAGACGTCGTGCCCGAGCGCGGTCAGCCGCCGGGTCAGGTTGCCGCCGATGTTGCCCGCGCCGATGATGCCGATCTTCATGGGAAGCCCCTCGTCTGCGAGTTCTGCGAGTTCTGCGAGTTCTGCGCGTGCCGTGCGTTCCGCGAGTTCCGTTACTGGCTCGTCGCCTTGGCCCAACGACGGGCCTCCCGCTCCGATTCCCCGCAACCGGGCGGTCTTTGCCCGAGCCCGGCCCCGCGGCCCCTCGTGCCTGGTCCTGCCAGGACCATCGGGGCAGGCGATCGGGTCGATCAGGGCGGAGCCGGAGCCCGCGCGGCGCAGCTGGATGAGGTAGGCGCGCTGCCCGTAGCGGTAGCCGGA
>NZ_JBEORY010000075.1:0-40562 GCF_040302665.1 Kitasatospora sp. NPDC097691
TGTGGGTCTACCGTTCGATGCTCCTCTACCGGCGGCGGGTCGGCGAGAGCCTTCCGGTCACCTCGGCCGTCGACCTCGCGCGGCTCCTCAGGAAGAGGAAAAGTCGGACCCGCCGACTTCCCGTGCACCGAGCCGCGGTCCGCCGACCGCGCGAAGCCTCGGCGCCGATTCACGCACAGGGAGCCGCCTCGATTGCTTTCATGTTCACGACAGAAATGCCTCGGACATCTACGCGAGTAGATCCACCCGGGGGCGGCACCATTCGGACACCGGAAGTCGGATCGGCCGACTTCCTGTACACCTCACTGAAGCCCAGGCCAGCGGCCTGATCGTGGAATGCGGGCTCGCGCCGAACGTCGGCCGGATCGACTTCCTGTGCGGGATCGACTGGGCCGTGTGCGGTGGGGGCGGCACATCTACGCGGCGGCCGTCAGTTCAGGCCGGAAGTCAAATGGATCACCCCTCCGAATATCCTCGCCGGATTTCGCCATCGGGTGAGGAAAATCGGATGCGAAGCTCGCCTGCCGGAACTCCGGAGCGCCGAAATTCGGGACGGTACGCACGGGGGGCTTTCCGTCCCGAGCCGCGATCGGACCGGGTGCGTGGGCACAGACGACTCGGACCTCCCCGCTGTGGCGAGGAGGTCCGTCAGGGTGGGGCCGGTGTTGCGGAGGTCAGCCGATGAGGGTGGCCAGCACGTTCCCCTGCGGGTAGAGGGCGGCGACCGGCGGGAGCACGGCGGGGACGCCGGCGTGGAGCACGGTGAGGGTGCCCATTCCCGTGCGGGTCGGGTCTCCGACGCGGCGAAGGGCCTGGGCGGCGACGGCGTCGGCGGAGCCGAGCAGGGTGAGCGCCGGGGAGGCGGTCGGGGCGACGGCGGCGCGGATGCGGTCGTCGACGAGTTCGTAGTGGGTGCAGCCGAGGACGAGGACGTCGGTGCCGACGGGCGTACGGGCCGCGGCGTCGGCGATGGCGGCCGTGATGGCGTCGTCGTCGCCGTGCTCGACGGCGTCCGCGAGGCCCGGGCAGGCGACCTCCGTGATGTCGGCCGTCCCGCCGAAGTCGCGGATCAGCCCGCGCTGGTAGGCGCTCCCGGTGGTGGCGGGGGTGGCCCAGATGGCGACCCGGCCGCCCAGCGCGGCGGCGGGCTTGATGGCGGGCACGGTGCCGATCACCGGCAGTCCGGGCTCCAGCTCGGCGCGGAGGGTGGCGAGCGCGTGGACCGAGGCCGTGTTGCAGGCGATCACCAGCGCGTCGGGTTCGAGCGCGGCGGCGGCCCTGCAGCAGCCGAGGGCCAGCTCGGTGACCTCTTCGGGCGTCCGCGGCCCCCAGGGCATCGAGGCCGGGTCGGAGGACAGCACCAGGTCCGCGTCCGGGCGCAGCTTCCGAAGGGTGGCGGCGGCGGCCAGCAGGCCGATTCCGGAGTCCATCAGTGCGATCTTCACGGGTCAAGACTTTAGTCGATCCGCCCACCCGGCCCCGTTCTGCGGCAGACTGCCGGGGTGACCGTCCTGCTGTGGATCGCCGCGTTCTCCCTGCTGGTCTGGCTCTGGCTGGCGTGCTGCCACGGCTCGTTCTGGCGCACCGACGTGCGGCTTCCGCCGCGTCGTCCGCCGGTCCGCTGGCCGCAGGCGGCGATCGTGGTGCCGGCCAGGGACGAGGCGGCGGTGCTCCCGGTGAGCCTGCCGACACTGCTGGCACAGAAGTACCCGGGGCGGGCGCGGGTGATCCTGGTGGACGACCACAGCTCGGACGGCACCGGCCCGCTGGCCGCGTCGTTGCGGACGATCGACGGGCTGGAGCTGACCGTCACCACCCCGCCCCCGCTGCCACCCGGCTGGACGGGCAAGCTGTGGGCGCTGCGGCACGGCGTGGAGCTGGCCGGTCCGGACGTCGAGTACCTGCTGCTGACGGATGCGGACATCGCGCACGGCCCGGACTCGCTCGCCGAGCTGGTGTCGGCGGCCGAGAGCAACGGCCTGGACCTGGTGTCGCAGATGGCCCGGCTGCGGGTGGAGACCGGCTGGGAGCGGCTGATCGTGCCGGCCTTCGTGTACTTCTTCGCCCAGCTGTACCCATTCCGCTGGAGCAACCGTCCGGGCGCCCGGACGGCGGCCGCGGCGGGCGGCTGCTCACTGGTGCGGCGCGAGGCGCTGGAGCGGGCCGGCGGGGTGGCGGCGATCCGGGGCGCGGTGATCGACGACGTGTCGCTGGCCCGGGCGGTGAAGTCCACCGGCGGCCGGACCTGGCTGGGTCTCGCCGGGCAGGTGGACAGCGTCCGGCCGTACCCGCGCCTGGAACAGCTGTGGCGGATGGTGTCGCGCAGCGCGTACGCCCAGCTGAGGCACTCGCCGCTGCTGTTGCTCGGGACGGTGCTGGGGCTCGGGCTGGTGTACCTGGTGCCGCCACTGGCGACGGTGGCCGGTCTGGTGGCGGGAGCCCCGGCGGTGGCGGTGGTGGGCGGGGCGGCGTGGGCGCTGATGGCGGGAACGTACCTGCCGATGGTCCGGTACTACGGGCAGCCGGCCCCGGCCGTGCTGCTGCTGCCGTTCACGGCGGGGCTGTACCTGCTGATGACGGTCGACTCGGCGGTGCAGCACTGGCGTGGCCGGGGCGCGGCGTGGAAGGGCCGGACCTACTCGCGGGCGTGACCCCCGTACACGCCCGTGAGCAGCCGGCCTCCCGCCTCGGGGCCGGGGTTTCTCCGGCGCGGCGCGCCGATCGGATCCATACTGCTCGGATGGACCGTCAGCAGATCTCCCGCCTCGCCCATGCCCACCACCCGATCGCGGCCCCGCTGGCGGACGAGTCGGTGGCCCGTCTGTTGGACCGCGCGACGGCGGGCCGGGAGGACGGCCGTGCGCTGGACCTCGGTTGCGGCGAGGGCGCCTGGTTGATCCGGGCGCTGGCCGCGCGTCCCGGCTGGCAGGCCGTGGGGGTGGACCTGGACCCCGCGGCGCTGACCCGCGCCCGGGAGACCGCGACCGCCCTCGGCGTCGTGCGCCGGATCGGCCTGCACCACCTGGACGCACGGAAGTTCACCGCGAAGGAGCCCTTCGACCTGGTGCTGTGCGTCGGTTCGACGCACGCGTTCGGCGGACTGCTGCCGACGCTCGCGGCGGCCCGCGAACTCCTGTCCCCGGGTGGCCGGTTGCTGGTCGGCGACGGGTTCTGGCAACGCGAGCCGTCCCAGGCCGCCCTGGACGGGCTGGGTGCAGCGCGGGACGATTTCGCGGACCTGGCGACGACCACCGACCGAGTCCTCGCGGACGGCTGGACCCCGGTGTCCGGGTACGTCAGCACGGAACATGAGTGGGACGACTACGAGTTCGCGTGGACGGGCTCGCTGGCAGAGTGGGCGCTGGACCACCCGGACCACCCGGACGCGGCAGCCGCCCGCGAGGCGGCGGACCGACACCGTACGGAGTGGCTGCACGGCTACCGGGGAGCGCTGGGCTTCGTCACGTACCTGCTGCGCCGCGACTGAGGCCCGCCCACCCGGGGATCCGCGACCGAAGTGCCGAGGACGTTCGGCTACTTCTGCGTGCGTGCGAGGAAGTCGTCAACCAGCGGGGCGATTTCGGGCAGCTTCTCCTCCAGTGCGAAGTGCCCGGTGTCGAACACGTGCAGTTCCGCCCCGGGCAGGTCGCGCAGGTAGGCACGGGCGCCGGCCTCGGTGAAGAAGGGGTCGTTGCGCCCCCAAAGGAGCAGCGTCGGAGGCTGGTTGGCGCGCAGCCAGGCCTGCCAGGCGGGGTAGAGCTCGACGTTGGAGAAGTAGTCGAGGGACAGCTCGACCTGGATGTCCTTGCGGCCGGGCAGGTCGAGGAAGTGCTGGTCGAGGGTCCAGCCGTCGGGGGCGACCAGGCTCGGGTCACCGGTGCCGCCCTCGTACTGGCCGCGGGTGATCTCCAGCGTGAGGATCGATCGCGCGGCCTCCCCGGCGCCCGGGACGCCGCGCCGGTTGGCGATGAACTCCCGCGCCTGGTCGGAGAGTCCCTCCTCGTAGGCGTTGCCGTTCTGGACCACCAGGCCGGTGATCCACTCCGGGCGGCGGGTGGCCAGGCGCAGGCCGACGGGGGCGCCGAAGTCGAAGACGTACAGCGCGAAGCGGTCCAGGCCGAGGGCGAGGCAGAAGCCTTCGATCACGTCGGCGAGGGTGTCGAAGCGGTATGTGAAGGCCTCCGGCGCGGGACTGTCGCTGTGCCCGAAGCCCGGGTAGTCGGGGGCTATCAGGCGGTAGCGGGTGCCGAGCGCGTCGAGCAGCCGGGCGTACTGGTGGGAGGCGGACGGGAAGCCGTGCAGCAGCAGGAGGACGGGGGCGTCGGCCGGGCCGGTTTCGCGGTAGAAGATGCGCAGCCCGTCGACGTCGACGTGGCGGTGGTGGACCTGCGGGATCGTCAGCTCGCTCATGCTAACCATTAAACAGCATCTGAATGGTTAGGCAAGGGCTTGGAGCAGCTGCGGGCCGTTCCACCTGATCCGTCGTCACCGACGCCGGTCGTCGCCGACGCCGGGTGGACTCACTTCTTTAGCTGCTCCTGCTGCACCAGCTGGTCGAGCACCCCGGGCATCGCGCCGACACCGCCGGCCTTGCTCGGCGAAGTCCGGTACTCGCCCTGGACGATGACCGTCGGGAGCTCGTTGATGCCGTAGCGGATGAACGCGGCGGCAGCGTCGTCGACCGACTGACGCACCTCGGCGGACCGGTACGTCCGGCGGAAGAGTTGGGCGTCGACGCCGTGACGGACGGCCCAGTCGGTGGCGGCGGTCTCGGTGCCGAGGTCGACGTGCTCGTTGTGGACGGCGCGGAACACACCGGTCTGCAGGCGTTCGACCAGGCCGAGGCGTTCCAGCGTGTAGTACAACCGCGCGTGGCCGCGCTGCACGTTCTCCTCCGGGCTGCCCGGCCAGATCGCCGGGACACGGCTCAGCGAGACGTCCTCGCGGTGCTTCTCCGCCCAGGCCTGCAGGGGCTGTTCGAGCGCCTGGGAGTGACCGCAGTCGTACGAGAAGAACTCCACCGCCTCGGTCCGGGCGCTCTCGCGCACCGGCTGCGGGGTGTCGAGCCTCGCGAACCGGGAACCCTCGGCCGGGGGTTGGTGACTCGCCGCGCCGGCCTGGAGGGGGGATGCGGCGATCCCGGCGGCGACGACGAACAGGACGGTGGACCGCAACAGCGACGTGGAGTTCACACCGGGCAGTGTGCTGGCCTCGGTTCGTTACCGGCGAGTCAGTGCGCGACGGCGGGGCGGGAATCGCCCGGACGGCGCAGCCGGGACCGGGGCGTCAGTCGGCCGGGGCCGCGCCCGCCGTCCACACCTCGGCCACCAGCCGCTGCCAGGCGTCCACCACCGCGCCCAGTTCGAAGTGCTCCAGCGCGTGCGCCCGGGCCGCCGCGCCGAGGCCCGCCCGGTTGACCGCCAGCACCTTGCCCAGGGCCTCGGCGAGGGCGAGCGGGTCGCCGGGGGCGACGAGCGCGCCGGTGGCGCCGTCCCGGACGACCTCGCGCACCCAGCCGACGTCGGTGGCGACGGCGGGTACACCGGCCAGCGCCGCCTCGATCAGCGCTCCGGGAACGCCCTCACTGTCGCTGGTGAGCAACAGCGCGTCGGCGGCGCGGTAGAGCGGGGCCGGATCGGGCAGGGGGCCGAGGAAGTGGGCGCGGGCGGCGGCCGGGTGGCGGGCCAGCGTCTCCAGCAGCGGGCCGTCCCCGGCGACGGCGAGCCGGACGTCGGGCAGGCGGTCGAGCACGTCGAGGGCGAGGTCGAGCCGCTTCTCGGGCGCTATCGCACCGATCCAGGCGACCAGCAGGACATCGGCCGGCAGGCCCAGCTCGTGCCGGGCGGCGCGCCGGTCGTCCCGGCCGTCGGCGGGCGGATAGCTCTCGGCGGCACGGGAGTTGGGAATCACGTGCACCTTGCCCTCGGGCAGCGCGAACTGCTCCTCCAGGACGACCCGTGCCTCGTCGGTGAGCGTGGTCACGGCGGCGGCGCGGTGCATCAGCGCACCGCCGCGCACCCGGCGCAGCCGGTTCGCGGTCCAGTAGCGGGGGTGGCCGACGGAAACGTAGACGAACGGGGTGCGGGTCCCGGCCAGGGCGAGGGCGCAGGCGGCCAGGGTGTCGGAGCCGTGGGCGAGGACGACGTCGGCGGCGCGCGAAGCGGAACGCAGCGCCCGCAGGGTGCTCGGACGCAGTCTGCCGGGGCCGAGGACGGCGGCGGTGCGCAGGCCGGAAGCGGCAGGACAGTCCCCCGGGTCGGTCTCGGCGGCACCGGCGTGGACCGCCGGATGCGGGGCGAGGGCGCACAGCGCGGAGGACTGGCCCCGGCGGCCCAGTTCCCGGTGGAGGTCACGGGCGAAGTTCTGGGCGCCGCCGCGGCGTGAATCACTGATCAGGTGCAGGACGCGCGGACGGGTTCCGGCCGGATCGGCCGACATATGGTCGGGCATGGACTGACCTTGGCACAGTGCCCCGCCCGGGACAGCCCCTTCGCGCAACCTGATGGTGGCCCATCCGCCCGCGCTTGTACACCGGATGTGCGCCAGAGAGCCGCCGTCGTGCGCCGGTTGCGACCGCCGTGCGCCCCGTCTCGCCCCCGGCCGCGCTCCGGTTCGCCACCGTCGCGCCGTCCCGTTCCCGGGCTCGCCGGCCCTCGACCGTCGCTGCGCGGAGCGCCCGCGCACCGCCCGGCCCGTCGCCCCCGAGTCACTGCCGAACCGCCGCCGAGTCACCCCCGAGTCGTCGCCGAACCGCCGTCGAATCGTCGCCGACCCCCCGACCAGCCCCCGGGAGTGGTTACGCGGATCGGGTGAACGCAGTTGGACCTCGGCACGGACCGCTCGGCAGGATGTCCGGCCGGGGCGCCGCCGGGCTGCCCCATCTCCCCCTCCCCCGTACGGATTTGGAGTCACCCGGTGTTCAAGGGATTCCGCAGCTTCCTGCTGCGCGGAAACGTGGTGGACCTCGCGGTCGGCATCGTGATCGGCGCGGCCTTCACCGCCGTCGTCACCGGGTTCGTCAGCGCCTTCCTCACCCCGCTGGTCGGAGTCGCGTCCGGCGCCGTCGGCGACTTCACGCAGAAGACCTTCGAGGTGGCCGGCACCCGGTTCCCGTACGGCCTCTTCGTCAACGCACTGATCGGCTTCGTGCTGACCGCCGCCGTCATCTACTTCGCCGTGGTGGCCCCGGTCGGCAAGCTTCAGGCGCGCTTCGAGTCCGCCAAGCCCGCGCCGGTCGCGAAGGTGGACTGCCCGGAGTGCCTGAGCTCGATCCCGGCCGCGGCGAGCCGCTGCTCGTTCTGCACCTCGGAGGTCGGCAATCCCGGCCTGCCCGCGCAGACCCAGGCGCTGCAGTCGCACTGACCCGCGTCCGACGGACCGGCCCGCATCCGACGGACGACCGGCCCGCGACCCGGACCGACCAACGACCGCCGGGGGCGCGCCGCCGGCCCACGACCGACAGGCCCGGACCAGGTGATCAACGTGCTCACGGGGCCTTTATCCCCGAAACATTCACAGCCCCCGTCGCCCCCTCGGCGGGGGCTCGAATGCGCCAGCGCACGCCCCGTCCGCAAAAGTTTCTCCGCGAGGTCCCCACCCGTCTACCGGCCGGTCACCGCAAGGCCGTCCGGCGGCGACGTCCGGCCACTGTTCGATCACTGACGGGGTGCCAAGGTTGTCCGGATTCAGACTCCGATATGTCCGTTCTTCCTACTTTCGAAACCTTTGTGCGAGCGAAGACTGTGTAAACACTCGAACTGCTCCCCCTCCCGCTCTCCTCAGCAGGCGCATTGTGGGCTTACCGTATGCCCCATGACCTCGCCCCGCTCCTACGACGGAGTCGGCTACCCCTCTCCGTCCTTCTCCTCCGGCACGCCGATTTACGACAGCCTCGTGGCTGAGCGCGGCGTCCCCCAGATCGCACCCATCAACGTGCCGGCCGCCCTGCCGCCGGCACTGTCGTCCGGTTACGGATCCGGCCTCGGCCAGTCCTACGAGAACCGGTACGGCAACGGGTACGAGAGCGCCGGCAGCAACCTCCCCGCGCTGCCGCCCGCCCGCCTCGCCCTGGGCCCCGGCCCGAGCAGCGGCCCCTCCGCCGGCCCCGCCACGGCGTACATCCCCGCGCAGCCCGCGCCGGCGTACGCCTCCCCCCAGCCGCCGGTCCCCGGCTACGGCGCCCCCCAGCCGTACCAGCGACCGCAGCCCGCCACCGCGGGCTTCACCCAGACCGCCAGCGGCGGCTACCAGCCGACCGGTGGCCAGAGCTTCGGCGGCCAGAACACCTTCATCGGTGGCCAGGCCGGCCAGCAGTCCTTCGGCGCGCAGCAGCCCGCCGGTCCGGGCGGTTTCGGCCAGGGCCAGCCCGGCGGTCCGCAGGGCTTCGGCGGCCCGCAGTCCTTCGGCGGTCCGACGGCCGGCGGCCCCGGCTTCCAGGGCCAGGGCGGCGACCAGTCCTTCGGCGGCGCCCAGCTGCGCCCGGCCATGGCACCGGTCGCGCCGGTCCGCCCGATGCAGCCGCAGCGCCCGGGCCCGTACGGCGACCCCGGCCAGTTCCAGGGCAACGGCGGCTACCAGTCGCAGGGCCAGGGCTACTGAACCGCTGACACCCCCGAGGCCGTCCCCCCACGCGGCCCACACCCGCACCACCTGAGCACCACCCGGCGACCCCTGAACGCCGGGCGAACGGAGAAACGGGTCATCCACGGACCGCCCGGCACGCCCCCCATGGCGTCCGGGCGGTCCGTGCGCATACGGGGCTCCTGTGAACGGCCCGAAGCCGGCTGGCAGGATGGGGGAATGCAGCTCACCGGACTCCACGTCTACCCCGTCAAGTCCATGTACCGCCTGAGCCCGGACACCGCCGCGCTCCATCCCTGGGGCCTGGCCGGAGACCGCCGCTGGATGCTCGCCGACCCGACCGGACGCTTCGTCAGCCAGCGCGAGAACGCCGCCCTCGGACAGATCCGGCCCGCCCTCCTGCCCGACGGCTCGCTCGCGCTGACCGCCCCCGACGGCTCCCGGATCGAGGTCCACGCCCCCGGCGTCGCGGCCGGCGACCCGCTCGCCGAGGTCGATGTCTGGGGCACCCGCTTCCACGCCGCCGAGGCCGCCAAGGAAGCGCACCAGTGGATCGTCGAACACCTCGGCGACTACCGCCTGGTGCACCTGGACGACCCGCGCGCCCGCCCCGTCGACCCCGAGTACGGCGAGCCCGGCGACACCGTCTCGATGGCCGACGGCTTCCCGCTGCTGCTCACCACCACCGCCTCACTGGACCGGCTCAACGAACTGATCGCCGCCGAGCACCCCGAGGAGGACACGCCCCTGCCGATGGAGCGCTTCCGCCCCAACGTGGTCGTCACCGGCTCCGAGCCCTGGGCCGAGGACGGCTGGCGCCGGATCCGGATCGGCGGGCTCACCTTCAAGGTGGTCAAGCCCTGCGGCCGCTGCATCATCACCACCACCGACCAGGAGACCGGCGAGCGGCGCGGCAAGGAGCCGCTGCGCACGCTGGCCCGGCACCACCGCCTGCTGCGCAAGGCCGCCTTCGGGCAGAACCTGATCCCCGAGCGCCCCGCCGGCGTCGAGGGCGACGTGCTCGGCACCCTGCGTGTGGGCGACGAGGTCGAGGTCCTGGAGGACGGGGCGCACTGGCCGGCCGACGAGCGCTGAGCACGGGCCGCGCCCCGGAGCCGCCCGGTCGTCTCGGCTGCGCGCGTGCGCCGATGTGTCGATGCGCCGCTGTACCGCTGTACCGCTGTACCGATGTGCCGCTGTACCGATGTGCCGTTGTGCCGAACCACCGCCGCACGGAACCACCACTGTGCGCGCTCGTTGAAACAAGTGGTCGGAACCTGTGGCGGCGGTGGGCTCTACCGGTGACCGCGCGAGAACGGGCGGCCGGAGCACCCATGTGAGCGCGCTACGGTGGGGCGGACGGCCCGCGCACCCCCGCGCGTTCGGCCCGTTGCACGCCGGCACGACGAAGGTGGGGACGACAGACCGTCATGGCTGAGCACAGGGTCCGGGTCACCCAGGACAGCGCATCCCGCTGGCGTCGCCGCGCGGGCGAGTACGACACGCTCGCGGAGGCCCTGGCCGCCGCCGAGGCGGGCGACACCGTGACCGTCCGGCCCGGCACCTTCCGGGAGAACGTGCTGCTGGACAAGCCGGTGACGATCGTTCCGGCTCACGGCCCGGGTACCGTGCGGATCGAGCCGCCCTCCGGAGTGGCACTGACCGTCACCGCCGCCGCGACCGTCCGCGACCTGGTCGTGGAGGGCGGCGACAGCTCCGCCCCCGCCGTCCTGGTCACCGGCGCACAGGCGACGCCCGCGTTCAGCGGCTGCCGGATCGAGACCCGCTCGGCCAGCGGCATCGAGATCACCGACGGCGCCCGGCCGACCCTGCGCGGCTGCGTGGTCGCCAACCCGGGCGGGCTCGGGCTGCGGCTGCGCGGCGAGGGCACCGCCGCCGCGTTCGAGGACTGCGAGGTCGCCGCCGCGGGCCAGGCCGGACTCGCCGTCCTCGGCGGCGCGACCGCCGCCCTGGACCGCTGCCGCGTCCATCACGCCTCCGGGGCCGGCGTGCTGCTGTCCGATCCGGGCAGCGCGGCCGAGCTGACCGGCTGCGAGATCTACGAGATCCGCGGCAGCGGCGTGCAGGCCGAGGCGCAGGCGGGCGGCCGGCTGGTCGACTGCGAGATCCACCGGGTCACCGGCAACGGGCTGACCCTGGACGGCGAGGCCGAGCTGGTCCTGACCGGCTGCCGGGTGCACGATCTGCCGGAGAACGGCGCCGACCTGCGCGGACGCTCCCGGCTCAGCCTCGCGAACAGCACCGTCCGGGACTTCGGCCGCGGTGCGCTGTCGGTCTGGGACCAGGGCACCGAGGCCGTCGCCGAGTCCTGCCGGATCCACGGCTCCAGCGGCGAGTACCCCGCGCTGTGGGTCAGCGACGGCGCCCGGCTCACCCTCACCGACTGCTCGCTGCACGACCTGCCGGACGCCCTGTTCGTCCTGGACCGGGACTCCGCCGCGACCGCCGAAGGCTGCTCCTTCAGCCGGATCCGAAGCTCGGCGGTCTCGGTCAGCGGCGGAGCCACCGTCTCCCTGGCCGCCTGCCGGGTGCAGGAGGCGGGCACCGGACTCTGGTTCCGCGACCACGGCAGCGGCGGACTGCTCACCGGCTGCGAGATCTCCGACGTGGCCACCGGCGTGATCGTCACCAAGGGCGCCGACCCGGTGCTGCGCGACTGCACCGTACGGGCCAGTACGGACGCCGGGGTGTACGTCTCGGCGCAGGGGCGCGGCACCTTCGAGGACTGCCGGGTCTCGCACGGCAAGGGCTTCGGCTTCCACATCATCGACGGCTGCCGGACACAGCTCACCCGGTGCCGGGCGGAACAGAACCAGCGGGCCGGGTTCGAGTTCTCCGAGCCGGGGCCGGTCACGGAGGGATGCACCTCGGACGACGTCGCGGCGGCACCGGCCCCGGGGCTTGGCAGCGGTCCCGGTTCCGGGCCGGGACTGGGCGGCGGTCCCGGGCTGGGGTCGGGAGCAGGGTCGGGGCTTGGGTCAGGGCTGGGCGGCGGGCTCGGGTCGTCGTTCGGGGGCACGGACGTGCCGTCGCCTCGGACCTCCCAACTGGCCGCAGCAGCCTCGGTGTTGGCCCCGGCGGCGGCCGCTTCGTCGGCGATCGCCCCGATCCCGGACTGCCGACCGGCCGACGAGGCGCTCGCCGAGCTGGACTCGCTGGTCGGGCTGGCCACGGTGAAGCAGGAGGTGCGCACCCTGATCGACCTGATCTCGGTCGGGCGACGCCGCCGCCAGGCCGGGCTCAAAGCACCGTCGCTGCGCCGGCACCTGGTCTTCACCGGCGCCCCCGGCACCGGCAAGACCACCGTCGCCCGTCTCTACGGCGAGATCCTCGCCTCGCTCGGGGTGCTCCAGCGCGGACACCTGGTCGAGGTGGCCCGGGTCGACCTGGTCGGCGAGCACATCGGCTCCACCGCGATCCGTACCGCGGCCGCCTTCGACCGGGCGCGCGGCGGTGTGCTCTTCATCGACGAAGCCTACGCACTCGCCCCCGAGGACGGCGCGCGGGACTTCGGACGTGAGGCGATCGACACCCTGGTCAAGCTGATGGAGGACCACCGGGACGAGGTGGTCGTCATCGCGGCGGGCTACACCGCCGAGATGGAGCGCTTCCTTTCCGCCAACCCCGGTGTTTCGTCACGGTTCTCACGGACCATCAGTTTCCCCGACTACACGGCGGACGAGCTACTGGAGATCGCCCGGGCCCAGTGCGCGGAGCACGAGTACGCGCTCTCCGATGAGACCGAGAAGGCCCTGCTGGACCACTTCGGGCGGCTGGAGCGCGGCCCCAACTTCGGCAACGGGCGCACCGCACGGCAGATCTTCGAGACCATGGTCGAGCGGCACGCGGTACGGGTCGCCCACCTGGCCGACCCGTCCACGGAGGAACTCCAGCTGCTCGTCCCGGCCGACCTGCCGACGGCGCCGCTGCCGTAGCGCCGCCGCCGGGGAACTCGTCAGCCGCACAAGGACGTTGAGGCGGGCGTGAGCATGCTTCTGACGGGCGCGGCGGGCGGGTTACTGTTGCCGGCCGGGCTGGTGGTGCTGTTCTTCCTCGGTGCGGTGGTGCGGCGGATTCGCGCCCGCCCGGGGACGGGCGCGCCCGAAGGCCGCAGCGCGGGCGCGACCGCCACCGAGGAACTGCACGCACTGCTCTACCCGAGCAAGCGGGCGCAGCTGGAGCAGCGGCGGATCGAGCTGGTGCTGCGGGACGACGAACACGACGGCGCGCCGAAGCGCACCGGGATCGACCTCGCGGGCGGCCGGGCGGTGATCCGGCGGTAGGCAGGCGGGTGACGGGCTGTTGGTGACAGGCTGTTCATGACGGATCGCGGGTGGCGCGTCGCGGGTGGCGCATCGCGAGTGGCCGGTGGCGGCGAACAGATGACAGCGAACAGATGACAGATGACGGATGACAGAGTCTGAAATCTGTCATCCGTCATCTGACATCCGTCCGGCGAGCAGCCTGCCGGAGCGTCGGACCGGCAGCCGAACCCGCCCGATCGTCGGACCGGATGCGGCGTCAGCCCACCCAGGGGCCGCCGGCGAGGAAGGACTCCAGCGCGTCCCGGTAGGGCGCGATCTCGATCCGCTCGCCGGCCAGCCAGTCGTCCGAGTAGTACTTGTCCAGGTAGCGGTCCCCCGGGTCGCAGATCAGGCCGACCACGCTGCCGGTCTGCCCGGCCTCGCGCATCTCGGAGACGATCCGCAGCGCGCTCCACAGTCCCGTCCCGGTGGAGGCGCCCGCCTTCTTCCCGAGGACCCGCTCCAACACCCGTACCGCGGCGATCGACGCGGCGTCCGGCACCTTCATCATCCGGTCGATCGCCCCCGGGACGAAGCTCGGCTCCATCCGGGGCCGCCCGATGCCCTCGATCCGCGAACCGCTCTCGCAGACGGCGTCCGGGTCGTGGCGCACCCAGCCGTCGAAGAAGCAGGAGTTCTCCGGGTCCGCGACGCAGATCCGGGTGTCGTACTGCATGTAGTGCACGAAGCGGGCGATGGTCGCCGAGGTGCCGCCGGTGCCGGCGGTGGCGACGATCCAGGCGGGCTCGGGGTTCGGCTCCAGGCGCAGCTGGGCGAAGACCGACTCGGCGATGTTGTTGTTGCCGCGCCAGTCGGTGGCCCGCTCCGCGTAGGTGAACTGGTCCATGTAGTGCCCACCGGTCTCCTCGGCGAGCCGGGCGGACGCCTCGTACACCTCGTCCGAACGCTCGACCAGGTGGCACTCGCCGCCGTGGAACTGGATCAGGTCGATCTTGGCCTGGCTGGTGCTCTTGGCCATCACGGCGATGAACGGCACACCGATGAGCTGGGCGAAGTACGCCTCGGACACGGCGGTGGAGCCACTGGAGGCCTCGATCACCGGCTTGCCCGGGCGGATCCAGCCGTTGCAGAGCCCGTAGAGGAAGAGCGAGCGGGCCAGCCGGTGCTTGAGCGAGCCGGTCGGGTGGGTGGACTCGTCCTTGAGGTAGAGGTCGATCCCCCACTCGGCCGGGAGCGGGAAGCGCAGCAGGTGGGTGTCGGCGGAGCGGTTGGCGTCGGCCTGGACCTTGCGCACCGCCTCCTTGAGCCAGGTCCGGTAGTCCTGGTCGGAGCGGTCGACGTCGACGGTCGGCTCGATGCCGGACTGGGTACTCATGGTCACTTCTCCCTCGCGGTGGCCCCCCACTGCTCACTACGAGTGTATGAGTGTCACGATAAGTGACCGTTTTCGAAGACCCAGCTTCCGCTTATTGTCTCGACCTCTCGCCTCGCTTCGCCCCCCCGGCTCGCCGCCTCGCCTGACCGCCTCGGCGCTTCAAGGCCTCATCGCCCCGACGACCCGTCGACCCCGACGGCTCAGCCGACCCGGACGGGCACCGACTGCGGATCCGCCAGGTACGGCCCCCAGCCCAGCTCCGCCGCGCCGGCGAGTGCACCGTGCGCCAGCTCCGCGCCGACGATCGGCACCCGTCCGCTGCGCCCCCACAGGCTGCGCTCGGCGACCACCGCTCGCAGCCGCCCGGGCGCGGCTTCCAGCAGGTCGAGGTGCAGGCCGCTGAGGACCACCCGGTCGGGGTTGAGGATGTTGGCGACACCGGCCAGCCCGAGCCCGAGCCGGTCGATGACGTGCTCGACCGCCGCGCGCGCCCGGTCGTCGGTGGCGGCCGCCCGGCACAGCTCGCGCGCCTGGTCGAGCAGCGGGCGCCCCGGCTCCGGGCTGCGGCCGGCGGCGGCGAACAGCGCGTCGGGGTCGGTCTCCGAGTTGAGGCAGCCGCGGTTGCCGCACATGCAGGGCCGACCCTGCGGGTCCACGGTGAGGTGGCCGACCTCCAGGGCGAGCCCGGCGCTGCCGGTGTGCAGGTGGCCGTCGATCACCAGCGCCCCGCCGACGCCGCGGTGGCCGGAGGTGACGAAGAGCAGGTGGCGGGCGCC
This sequence comes from Kitasatospora sp. NPDC097691, assembly GCF_040302665.1. NCBI lineage: Bacteria > Bacillati > Actinomycetota > Actinomycetes > Kitasatosporales > Streptomycetaceae > Kitasatospora > Kitasatospora sp. NPDC097691. The sequence goes on from NZ_JBEORY010000075.1 coordinate 15,018, forward strand.
GCGGCCGGCGCCGTGCCGGTACTCGGCGAGCGCGGCGAGGTTGGCGTCGTTGGCGATCGCGGTGGGCAGCGGGCGCAGCGCGTTGGGGCCGTGGTCGGCGCGGCCGACCTCGACGTCGTAGAGGTCGGCGACCGGGGTGCCGCTGGGCCAGGCGAAGTGCAGCGCGGCGAGTGCGGCGCCGTCGGGCTCGGTGACCGGGTTGGGCAGCGCCAGCGCGGCACCCAGGCAGCGGCGGTCGGTCGCCCGGGCGAGTCCGGCGCCCGCCTCGGCGACGGCGCGCAGCATCCGGACCGGGTCGGTCGCGGCGGGCAGCGGCAGGTGGACGGGCGGGTCGAGCAGCCCGCCGAGGCCGGCCAGGGTGACGCTCAGCCCGTCGGCGTGGATCTGCCCGGCGACCACGACCGGGCCCTGCGGGTCGATCGCGAGTCGGTGCGAGGGCCGTCCGCGGCCGCCGCCGGCCGGGCGCGAGTCGACGGTGATCAGGCCGAGCGCCTCCAGCTCGGCGGTGACGGCACCGGCCGTCGCCCGGGTGACGTCCAGTGCGCGGGTGAGCGCCGAGCGGGTCGGCGTCTGGCCGGTGTGGATCAGCGAGAGGGCTGGGCCGAGCAGCGTCCGACCGCGGTCGGGGGCCGCGCGGCGGTGGCCGTCGCGCTGCGCGGCGGGGTCGTTCCCGGTGCTGGGCCTCGGGCCTGACGGCCTCGGGCTTGAAGGCTTCGGGCTTGAAGGAGAGAGCTGCACGCCCCTATTGTGACTTTGTGTCGCTTCGAAACAAAATCCACGCCCATCCCGGACAGGACCACCTGTCCTCCCAGTCTCGCAGCACACCCCCGGTGGCCGACAGCCCCTGGAGCCCCGCACGCATCGCGCTCACCGCGTTCTTCGCCGTCGACGGCTTCCTGTTCGCCGCCTGGGTCGTGCGCATCCCGGACGTCCGCAGCCAGGTCAGCGCCTCGCACAGTGCCCTCGGGCTCGCCCTGCTCTGCCTGTCGATCGGGGCCGTCCTCACCATGCCGATGGTCGGCCGGCTCTGCCTGCGGTACGGCTCGCGGCCGGTGACGGTCGGCTCGCTCGCCCTGCTCAGCCTCGCCGTCCTGCTGCCCGCGCACGCCCACTCGGTGGCCACGCTCGGCGCTGCGCTGCTGCTGTTCGGCGCCGGGTACGGCGGAGCCAACGTCGCGATGAACAGCGCCGCCGTCGACCTGGTGGCGCAGCTGCGGCGGCCGGTCATGCCCAGCTTCCACGCCGGGTACAGCTTCGGCGGACTGCTCGGTACCGGCGTCTGCGGACTGCTCGCCGGGCCGCTGAGCACCGCGTGGGCGCTCGCGCTCAGCGGACTGCTCGGCATGGCCGTAACGGTCGGTGCGGGCGTCGTGCTGATGCGCAGCCCCGACGCGCCGCTGGTCGCGCCCCGCCGGGCGACCCGAGGGGCAGCCGGGGGTCCGGCGGACGGCGCGGACGCCGCCGATGGCGACGCGGGCGCAGGCCGTACGGCCACCCGTCTGCTGGTGTTGCTGCTCGGCGTCACCGCGCTGTGCACCGCGTACGGCGAAGGCGCGATCGCCGACTGGACCACCCTGCACCTCACCGACGACGTCCACGCGAGCTCCGCGGTGGCGGCGACCGGCTACGGCGCGTACGCCTTCGCGATGGCGAGCGGGCGGGTCGGCGGGACCTGGCTGTCGATCAGGCTCGGGCAGACCCGGCTGATGTTGCTCGGCGGGTTGGCGGCCGCGGCGGGGATGCTGGTCGCTGCCCTCGCCCCGGTGGCGCCGCTGGCGATCTGCGGGTTCGTCCTGGTCGGGCTCGGGCTGGCCAACCTCTTCCCGCTCGCCATCGCCCGGGCCGGCGAGGCGGGCGGACCGCAGGGCGTCGCGCTCGCCTCGTCGCTCGGCTACGGCGGGATGCTGATCGGCCCGGTGGTGATCGGCTTCCTGGCCGACGCGGCCGGACTGCCGCTGGCCCTCACCACGGTCGCGGTCGCGGCGACGGCTGCGGCACTGCTGCCGCTGTCGGTCGGACGACGGTTCCGGTAACCGACGGGGGCGGGCGGCGGGCGACAACGAATGACGAATGAGGGATGACAGATGACGGATAACAGCTGACAGATTTCAACATCTGTCAGCTGTCATCTGTTCGCCGTCACCGGTTCCCCGCCGTTGCTTCCCCGCGGCACCCCCACCCTCCCCCAGCTGACGGATCCACCCGAGCAGTGGCAGGATGCGGGGCCATGACGACCAGCGAACGCTTCCAGGTACTGCGGGCGAGCGAGCGCCCGGCAACGGCGTGGCTCAACGGAGGCGGGGTGACCAGGGAAGTCGCGGGCTTCCCGGCCGGGACGGGGCTGGACCGCTTCGACTGGCGGGTCAGCCTGGCCGACGTGGCCTCGGCCGGACCGTTCTCCCCGTTCCCCGGCATCGACCGCGTGATCACCCTGGTCGAGGGCGCCGGCATGGCACTCACCGTCGACGGTGTCGAGCAGCTGGTGGACACCCCGTACCGACCGTTCCCGTTCTCCGGCGATGCCGCCACCGACTGCCGTCTGCTGTCCGGCCCGGTGGTGGACTTCAACGTGATGACGCGCCGCGGGCGGGTCGAGGCCACCGTGGACCTGGCCACCGCGCCCGTCCCGGTCGAGGTCCCGGCCGAAGGAGCCGTCCTCCTCGTCTGCCTCGCGGGCACGGCCGTCGTCGGCGGCACCGAACACACCGAACAGGCTGGACACACCGAACAGGCCGCACACGCCGAACTCGCCCGCTACGACGCCGCGCTGCTGGACGCGCCGGGCACGGGCACGTACGAGCTGCGCCCGGACGGCGTCACCGCCGTCGTGACCTTCCGTACGGCCCGCTGACGCCCGGCCACGGCACATACCGAGGAACGACGGCGCTCCCGCCCCCCTGATCACAGAGGCAGGAGCGCCGTTGCCGGTTCGGCCGGTTCAGCTGGTCATCCGGTCCAGCAGCTCAGCCGGACCAACCGATCAACGCTCAGCCGGTTCAACCGGTTCAGCCGCAGAGCACCGGCGTGGCATGTGCCGGATCCAGGGCGTTGGCCACCAGGTGCAGCGCCGTCGGTGAGAACGCGATCCCGACGTGCTCCACGAGCGAGACCGGGCAGTGGTTCTGCAGCACCACGTTGTCGACGTTCGCACCGTTCAGGAACTGGGTGCGCCACGGGGTGACGACCTCGTCGTACACCGTCGAGATCACCGTGTAGCTCACCCCCGGAACGGTGTCCGGTCGGGAGGCCATCGTCTTGTTGAAGTCGGAGCCGACTGCCTGGTCCCGGCAGGCCTGGCAGACGGTGTAGACGAGCTTCGCGACGTCCGGGAAGTACGGCGCAAGGTTGACGATCCCGTCGAGCGTGGTGCCGTGGTTGGACGGCGCCAGCCCGATCAGCTTGCCGACCTTCGACGCGCCGCCGAGGAACTTCAGGTAGTAGTTCGGCAGCATGCCGCCCTGCGAGTGCCCGACGATGTCGACCTTGGCCGCGCCCGACGCGTTGCGCACCAGGTCCACGAAGCGGGCGAGTTGGGCCGCCGAGTCCGGCACCGCGCCGAGGCCGCCGATCGGGAGCAGCAGGCCGCTGCCGGTCGACGTGATGCCGGGGATGGTCCCGTAGTCGAGGGCGAAGACGCAGTACCCGAGGCTCTTCAGCAGCGGGGAGAGCGCCAGCCAGTTCTCGTAGCGGTTGGCGAAGGTGCCGTGCACCAGGACGACCGGGTTGGGGTGGGCGACGGTCGGCCGGCAGGTCCAGTCGTTGGCGCCGGGCGGCGAGGCCACCGTGTCGCCGTCGGGCGGCAGTTCGGCGGCAGCATCCGACGGGGCAGCGTCCGACGGGGCGGCGTCACCGGCCGGGGTTGCAGCGGCGGCAGCGGCCGGAGCGGCGAGCGCCGGGGCCGCGCTCGCGGGCACGGCGGTCGCGCCCACCAGCAGCGCACCCGTCAGCAGGCCCGCGCCGAGCGCGCCACCGAGCCTGCGTCGCGAGGGACTTGCGGAGAAGCGGAGAAGTGGGGTTCTCAACTGTTGCCTCCACAGCGGAAGTTTGTTACCAACAGGTAACCCGAGTGGCTCAATCATGCGGTCGCCCCTCCGGCCCGGCCCTTGGGCGTTCACCAGACCTGGACGGTGTTCTCTGTGACCGGTCACAACGCACCCCACTGCACGCCCCCGGACACCTCGGCACAGGCACCGGGTTGGCGCATCCCGGTGATCGGCGGCCTCCCGGCCGACCAACGGCTCCTCTGCGGCGTCCGCGAGTTGGCGCACACCGTGGTCGACGCCCTGCTGGACCGCGTGCCGGTCTACCGCCGCCTCCCCCGCGAACAGATCACCGGCGAACTCACCCGGGACACCGAGCGCCGGATCCGCGCCCTCGCCCACACCGTACGCACCGGACTCCCCGCCCCCGCCGAGGAGTTCGCCGCCGTCCGGGAGGCCGCCGCCCGGCGGGCCGAGGAGGGCCTGCCGCTGGACGCCGTCCTGCTCGCCCACCACCTCGGGCTGGAGGTGTGCTGGGAGTTCGTCACCCGGCACGCCCGGGAGGGCGACGCCGCCGAGCTGCTGGTCCTCAACCGACTGCTGCTCGACCAGCTCCGCCAGGCCACCACCGCCGCCGGTGCCGGCTTCCTGGACGGGCGCCGCCCGACCGCCGACCTGCGGTGGACGGCCCGGCAGTCCCTGCTCACCGCGCTGCTCGCGGGCACCCCCGCCGACGAGGCCGCCGCCCGGGCCGGGCTCCGGCTTCCCGCCCGCTACGCCGTGCTCTGCCTGTCCGTCGCGGACCACCCCGACGAGCACTCCCCCGGCGTCGACCCGGGCATCGCCGCCCGCCGCAAGCTCCGCCGACTCGGCGCCGAACTCGACCACCGCACCCGACAGTCGGCGCTCACCGCGCTCACGCCGTCGGGTGGACTGGTCCTCGTCCCGTTCGACCCGACACCGAAAGCCCCGACGGCGTCACCGGCGTCGCCCGCGTCTCCGACGCCGTCGGCTCCGAGAGCACAGGCAACAGCGAAGGGAGCGAGGGGAGTTCCGGGAGTAGCGAGGGTCCCGCCGCTACCGTCGGAGTCGCCCGACGGGGACGCCGACGCCCCCTGGCCGCAGCTCGCCAGCGCCCTCGCCGCAGCGGCCCGGGCGGCCGGCGCGCCGATACTCGCCGGGGCGGCGATCGCCGCTCCTGCCGAGGTGCCCGAGGCGGCCGCTCTCGCGTACGAAGTCCTCGACATCGCCCGGGCGTTCGGTCGCCCACCGGGGCTGCACCGGCTGGACGACGTCCTGCTGGAGTACCAGCTCACCCGGCCCAGCCGGGCCCGTGCCCGACTCGCCGCACTGCTCGAACCCCTCGGCGATGCCGGGGAGTTGCTCACCACATTGCGCACCCACCTGGCCGGGGGTCTCAACCGTCGCCACACCGCGAGCGCGCTGCACCTGCACCCGAACACCGTCGACTACCGGCTGCGCCGGATCGCCGCGCTGACCGGCCTGGACCCGGCCCGCCCCGCCGACATCCTGCGGATCACCGCTGCCATCGCCGCGCGGACCGCCGAACAGGCCGCCCCCACACGCTAGTTCCGATCGACCCCGATCGACCCCGATCGCTCCCGATCGATCGCGGACAGCGCCGCGCACCCGCGCCGCCGCCGTTCACCGGACGGCGACAGCACGGGTGCCTGCGAGGCCGGAGATCCGGAGATCCGGAGATCCCGAGCTCAGCAGTCGAGAGAACTGTGGGCCAGCACCCAGCCGTTCAGCTTGTCCCAGGTCTGCGGGCCGACGATGCCGTCCTGCCCGATGCCGGCGCACCTCTGGAACCGCCAGACGGCCGCGTCGGTCGCGTTGCCCCAGGCTCCGTCCTCGTCCAATCGGGTGCTCCCGGACGAGTACGGGACGTGGTTGAGCTCGCACTGGAGCTGCTTCACCGCGTCACCGGTGCTGTTGTACCGCAGGGTGGGCTGGGCACCGGTGTAGCCGCAGTACTGCGAGGCCTGCGCCGAGGCGGCGGGCGCGGTAGCGATCCCGGCCGCCAGCACGATTCCGGCGGTGACGAGGCCGCCGACGAGACGGTTGCGCATGGAAGTCCCCCGTTCCATAAGTCGATCAAAATCGAACGAACGGCACACTAGCCGATACACCGTCAGAGGAACGGCGAGCTCACCTAAAGGATCGACAAAACGATGGTCAGTTCTGCTGCCCTGGCAGCCTGAGGTCCCAGCCGACCAACGCGCGCAGCTGCTCCGCCGTCACACCCTCCGGCACCGGCTGCGGCGCCTCGTGGCGCAGCGGCGGCTGCCAGCCCTCCTCCTCGGTCCAGCGGCGGACGACCTTCGCCGGTGCACCCGCCACCACGCTGTGGTCGGGCACCTCACCGCGCACCACCGCGCCCGCCGCGACCACCACGTTGCGGCCGATCCGCGCCCCCGGCAGGATCACCGCGCCGGTGCCGATCCAGCTGCCCGTACCGATCTCCACCGGCTCGTTGCGCGGCCACTGCTTGCCGATCGGCAGGTCGGTGGCCCGGTACTCGTGCGCCTGGTCGGAGATGTAGACGCCCGGCCCGGTCCACACGTCGTCGCCGAGCACGATCGACTGGTGGCCGACGATGTGGCTGTCCCGGCCGATCACACAGCCGCCACCGATCCGCACGATCGGCTCCGGCCCGAGGTCGAGGCCGGGCAGGAACCCGGCGCTGATGGTGACCCGCTCGCCGATGATCGAGAACGGTCCGATGGTGATCCACTGCTCGTTGAACACCGCCCCCAGCGGGAAGGCGAGGGTCGTACCGTCCCCCAGCTCGCCGAACCGGTACGGTCCGGGGCTCTGGTTGGTGACCGCCCCGGTCCGCTGCACCCAGCGCCAGCCCCGATGGACGAGGCGTCCGGCGGCACGGCGGCCACCTGCCCGGACGGCGGAGACGAGGGAACGGGTTATCGGCATGCGCTCACGTTACCGGCCCGTAGCGGAGGCCCGGCCGCCGGGCGGCCAACATCACACCGGCCCCTCCCGTCCCGACCGCACCAACCCCGGCACCCGCCGCAACCGACCACGACAGGCCCCGACCCCGACCACTCGAAGAAATGTCCGAATTCCGCGCCCGGCGGCGATCCGCGATGGAAGACTCCGTCCCATGGAGATCACCGAGCACATCGACGCACTGCGGCACGAGGGCATCCGGCTCGCCGAGGCCGCCGCCCGTACGGACCTGTCCGCCCCCGTCCCCACCTGCCCGGAGTGGCAGCTGCGTGACCTGCTGCAGCACGTCGGCCATGTGCACCGCTGGGCCACCGCCTTCCCGGCCCGGGGTCTGCGGGCGCCGCTGGACGACGCGGGCGAGGAGGCCGTCGTCGGGCCGATGCCCTCGGACGCGGCGCTGCTCGACTGGTTCCGCGAGGGCCACGCCACCCTGGTGGACGCGCTCACCGAAGCCCCGGCCGACGTCGATTGCTGGACCTTCATGCCCGCGTCCAGCCCACTCGCGTTCTGGGCCCGGCGCCAGGCGCACGAGACCGCCGTCCACCGCCACGACGCCGACGCGGCCGCCGGGACGCCCGGCCCGGCCGTGGACACCGCGCTCGCCCTGGACGGCATCGACGAACTGGTGCGCGGCTTCATGACCCGCAGCCGGTCCACGCTGCGCAGCGACCAGCCGCGCACCCTCCGGGTCCGGCCGACCGACGGCCCCGGATCCTGGCTCCTGACGATCACCCAGGAGCCGCCGGCCGTCACCACCGGCGAGAGCGCGAGCCCGGCCGACCTCACCCTTACCGGCCCCGCCCAGGACCTCTACCTGTTGCTGTGGAACCGGCTGCCCGGCGAGCAGGCCGCGGACGTCGAGCAGGCAGGCGACCGGCGCCTGCTCGACTTCTGGCGGGAGGCGGCAGTGGTCCGCTGAGCGTGACGCCCGCCGGTCGGGCGGGCAGGCGGGCAGGCGCGACCCCCGGGTAGCCGGGGTGCGCCCGCGGCACCGGCAGACCCGGGGCTCGGCGCCGCCGGAACCCGACCCGCCGCGCCGACGGAACCCGGCGTCAGCACGCTCAGCGGTCAACGCACCCGGCGTCAGCACGCCCAGCGGCCAACGCACCCAGCGATCAGCACGCTCAGCGGCCAACGCACCCAGCGGTCAACGCACCCAGCGCGCGGGCCGCTTCTCCAGGAACCCCCGCATGCCCTCCTGCGCCTCCTCCGAGCCGAACAGGCGCGCCGACAGCTCGACGAGTTCGTCGGCGTCGCGCTCGAAGGAGCGCACCACGTCGGCGTTGGCCAGGCGCTTCGACTCCGCCAGCCCCTGCGGGGAGCCCTGGCGCAGCGCGTCCAGCAGGCCCTTCAGCACGACGCCGGTGTCCTCGGCGGACCCGGTGGCGCTGGTGATCAGGCCGATCCGGGCGGCCTCGGCGGCGTCGAAGACCTCGCCGGTGAGGTAGTAGCGGGACGCCGAGCGCGGCTCCAGCTTGGGGCGCAGCGGCAGCGAGATGACGGCGGGCGCGAGGCCGAGCCGGACCTCGGTGAAGGCGAAGGTCGAGGTCGGTCCGGCGACGGCGAGGTCCGCCGCGCCGACCAGGCCGAGACCGCCGGCCCGGACGTGCCCGTCGATGACCGCGATCACCGGCTTGGTGCAGTCCACGATCGCCCGCTGCAGCTCGACCAGTCCGCGCGGGCCGACCGTCGGGTCCGCCCCGGTCGCCTCGGAGAGGTCCGCGCCCGCGCAGAACACCTTGCCGGTGTGCCCGAGCACCACGGCGCGGACCTCCGGGTCGGCGGCGGCCGCCGCCAGCCCGGCGCGCAGCTCGGCCATCAGCCGGGTGGAGAGCGCGTTGCGGTTGTGCGGCGAGTCGAGGGTGAGCGTGGTGACGGCGTCGGTGGTGCTGACGCGGACGAGGGGCTCTGCGCTGGTCATCGGCGGGGCCTGCCTTCCGGCTGAGGGTGGGTCGGACTGCGGGCGCGGTCCGGGGTGCCCGGACGGCGCCCGGACGACTCTGGCACGCCCACCCGCCCCTCGGCCAGAGCCAACCTGCCGCGCCCACCGGACCGCCGACGGAAGCAGCCCGCCGCAGCACCCGCCCCCGGCCTGCCGGCACACCCGGAACCAGCCCGCCCGCAGGCCCAGCCGTGGCCCGCCGCGCCCGCCCGGGGCCAACCCTCCGCCGCACCCGGCCCCGACCCAGGCCCGCACGAGCCGATATCCGCTGGCCACACCTGCCTCTACCACGGCAGCATCGTTGCCATGGCCACCGACACCCCCGTCCTGCTGCTCGCGCCGCGCATCAACGAGACGGGCCTCCAGCTGCGCACCGCCGCCGGGCGCCGCGGCCTGCGGGCGTGCGTCGCGACGTCCTGGCAGGCCCCGCGCGAGCTGCTCGACGCGCGGGTGCACGTGTACGGCGGGCCGCTGTTCGGTGACGCCGTAGGACGGGAGCTCGGCCTCGGCCTGCTGGAGCCGGCCGCCGACTGGCTGACCCGTCTGCCGCTCGCCCTGACCGGGCGCCGGGTGACCGCGACCACCCTCGCCGAGGCACGTCGGCTGCGCCGCCCGGCGTTCGTCAAGCCGCCGGTGGACAAGCTGTTCGCCGCCCGGATCTACCCCGACGGCGGCGCCCTTCCCGGGCCCGAGGTGCTGGACGCCGACACGCCGGTGCTGGTGAGCGAGGTGGTGCGGTTCGGCGCGGAGTACCGGCTGTTCGTCCTGGACGGCGCGGTGCGGGCCGGCTCGCGCTACGCGGTGGACGGTGAGCTGTCCGTCGCGCCGTTGGAGACCGCGGGCGCGCCCGGCGGGGAGGCCGCCGAGGTGCTCGCGTTCACCCGGGACGTGCTTGCGGCCTCGGCAGCCGATGCGCCGCTGCCGAGCGCCTCCGTGGTGGACATCGGGCGGACGGAGAACGGCCGTTGGGCCGTGGTGGAGGCCAACGCGGCCTGGGCCAGTGGTGGTTACGCCGCCGATCCGGACGCCGTCCTCGACGTGGTGTTGCGCTCGGGCGGGCCGGCCTCCCAACTCCCCTCCACCGAGCGCCCGTTCCTGCGTGAACTGCCCGAGGTGGTGCGCTGAGGCCGGTCGGCGGGCCGGAGCCGGGCTTGCGGCCGCAGCGGATCACGACCAAGATCCGCGGCATGACCACCTCTCACCTCACCCACATCACCGAGCCGCCCGGCGTCGCACCCGGCACCGGCTACACCCAGGTCGTCACCGGCACCGGTCGGCTGGTCCAGGTGTCCGGCCAGGTCGCCTTCGACGAGCAGCGGAACCTGGTCGGCGTGGGCGATCCGAAGGCACAGGCGCGGCAGGTCTTCGAGAACCTGCGCCGCTGCCTGGCCGCCGCCGGGGCCGGGTTCGAGCACGTCGTGAAGTTCACCTTCTTCATGACCGACATCGCCCACCTCGCGGCTATCCGCGAGGCCCGCGACGAGTACCTGGGCGCCCTACCCCTGCCGGCCGCCTCCGCGATGCAGGTCGTGGCACTGTTCAGGCCCGACGTGCTGATCGAGATCGAGGCGCTGGCCGTCGTCCCCGAGTAGCCGCCCGGAGCCGGCCGGAGGCGGCCCGAGCCGAACGGACCGGCCCGGGCCCACACCGCAGCCTGTCCCCGCACCTCGGCCTGCCCCCGCACCACGCCGCCCGGTCTCACGGCGCCGTGAGGACCGCGTCCCGCCGCCCGGCCCACCGCACGACGGGACGCATCGCCAGGCCGGCCGCCGCCAGCACCGCGCCCAGGACGACCCAGCCGACCGTGCCGTACCCGATCACCAGGGTGCTGACCAGTGCCGGACCGGCCATCATCGCCGCCGCCGTCCCTGCGTTGAACACGCCCTGGTAGGCACCGTGGTCGCGCTCGCCCGCGAGGTCGTAGCTGAGCGCCCAGCCGCCCGCCTGGGCGGTCACCTCGCCGAGCGACTGCAGCGCGACCCCGGCGAGCACCACCACGGCCGCCACGATCGCGGGCAGGCCGTGCGCCAGCGAGAGGACCAGGCAGGACGCGGCGAGCACCACACCGGCGCGCCCGCAGGCCCGGGCGGCTCCCGTGCGCTCCTCGGTGCCCCGGGTGGCCCGCACCTGCAGGGTGATCACCAGCAGGGTGTTGACGATCAGGGTGCCCGCGACGGTGATCCGCGGCGCGTCGGTCTCCTGGACGATCCAGAGCGGCACGCCCACCTCCAGTACGGCGAACTGCAGGCAGAGCAGGGCGTTCAGTACCGTCACTGCCACGAACGGACCGTCCCGCAGCGCCGGGTTCCGCCGTCGCCCCTGCTTGACGCCCCTGTCCGAGGGGTCCGACGGGTTCGGGACGCCGGTCTTCGCCGACGACGCGGAGGCCGACGGCTCGGAGGCCGACCGCTCGGAGGCCGACCGCTCGGAGGCCGACGTTGCGGCCACCGACGGCCGCGGCGGAACGACGAGGCGGTGGAACAGCACGGCGACGGCCACGAAGGAGACGGCGTCGGCCAGGATCGCCGTCAGGTAGACCGGCCGGGTGTCCACCTGGAGTGCGATCGCGCCGACGCCCGTCCCCAGGCAGATCCCGATGTTGGTCACCACCCGCAGGTGGGCCCGCCCCGCCACCCGGCGATCGGCCGGCAACGCCTCGGCGTAAAGAGCGTTCCGCACGGCGGCGGAGCCCCGGTCCACGGCGGAGACCACGCAGGCGAGCGCAACGAAGGCCGGATAGCTGTGCACCAGCGCGTAGCCGGCGGTGCCGACCGCCTGCACCGACACCAGCACCACCAGCACCGGCCGGGCACCCCAACGGTCGGCGGCCCGGCCGGCCGGCACGCTCGCGACGACCCCGCACAGGCCGGCGGCCGTCATCCCGAGGCCCAACTGGGCTGCGCTCAAGCCGAGCACCCGGGTGAAGAACAGCACCGCGACGGCGAGCGAGAGGCCGTTGCCCACCGTGTTGACCAGGGTGATCCCGGCCAGCCGACGGACCGTCGGATCAGGGTGCAGGCGCGCCCGCAGGGCGGCGACGACCCCGCTCGCGCCGGGACCGGCGGGCCCCGCCGTACTCCGGGGCGCAGCATCGGCTTCGGAGGTGGCAGGGATTTCGGGCACGGCAGGGGAAGGTGCGGAGGACTCCGCCGTCGAGGTGGTCATACAGGGATCCCACCGCCCGCCGGGGCGACCCGGGTACTCCTTTAGGCTCTGGCTAAATCCGAAGCCGGGCGCCACCGGCCCTGGCCGGCCCCATCAGGAGGACGCCCTCGTGCACCGGTTCACGCTCCGCCTGGCCGACCTCGCCACCACCTGGTTCGCCGCCTCCCCGATCCACGAGGCCGTGCTCGGCCTGCGGATGTGGACCCACCCGGGCGTCTACCACCTCCAGACCCGGTCCTTCGAGCAGCTCAGGCCCTCCTTCGAGCGACTGGACTCCCGTCTGCTGCTGTCGCTCGTCGCCCGGAACCGCTGGGTGCCGGACTTCCTGACGCCCCGTCCGGCCTCACCCTCCCCCGAGTTCCGCGCCGAGCTCGCCACCGTCCGCGCGCTGCCGCCGGAGCAGCTGCGCATCGAACTGGAGCAGACGTTCCTCCCGCACGGCCAACCGCTGCCCGCCTCGCTCGACGCCGGACTCGCCGATCCGGAGCGGCTGTTGGCGCGGATCGCGGACGCGCTGGAGGAGTACTGGGAGGTGTGTCTGGCCCCCACCTGGTGGCCGCAGGCCCGCGCGGTGCTGGACGCCGACCTGGTCTACCGTGCCCGATTGCTCGCCCGACACGGCGCGGCAGCCCTCTTCGCCGACCTGGACCACCGGCTCCAGTGGCGGGACGGTGTCCTGTCGATCAACCGGCACTGGGGGGACGGCGACGTGGAGACCCCCGTGGACGGGCGCGGCCTGGTGCTGTGCCCGACGTTCTTCGCTCGTGGTGCGATCACGATGATCGGCAACGACCGCGCGCCGCAGATCAGTTACCCGGCTCGCGGACAGGCGGGCATGGCCGGCCGAGGGGCGCCGGTGCCGCCACAGGCCGTCGAGGCGCTGGTCGGCGCGCCGAAGGCCCGGTTGCTGGCCCTGCTCGCCGAACCCGCCTCGACCACCGAGCTCGCCTACCGCCTCGGCGTGACCCCGGGAGCGGTCAGCCAGCACCTGTCCGTCCTCGCCGCCACCGGCCTGGTCACCCGGGCCCGGCACGGCCGGTCGGTGCTGTACCGGCGCAGCCCGCTCGGGGACGAGCTGACGGGGTCCGGGGTGAACAGATGACGGGGCGGGGCGAGCAGATGACAGGCGTGGTACAGACCTGTTGACGCATTGGTCCAGTCCTCCTACAGTTCCCATGCCTTCGCCCCCCACGACGAAGGCACCGATCGCACACGGATCAAACCCGGTTCTACGTCACCCTGTTCCAACCCCCACAGTCACAGGGAGAACCATGTCCGCTCGATCCCGGGCCGGACGCCCGCGCGTGCGCAGCAGACTGCTCGCACTGCTCAGTGTCCTGCTCCTCCTCCCCCTCGCCGCGCTCACCGCGCTGGCCACCCCGGCGAACGCCGCCGGAAGGCTCACCGCCACCTTCGCCACCGCCGACAACGGTTCCTGGTGGCAGGGCACCTACGTCGTCCACAACGACAACGCGACCGCCGTGTCCGGCTGGACCCTGGAGTTCGACCTCCCGGCCGGCGTCACCGTCGGCAACAGCTACAACGGCACCGCCACCGTCAACGGCCGACACGTCAGCGTGGTCGCCGCGTTCTACAACTCCACCGTCAACGCCCACAGCACCACCGAGCCGTACAGCTTCTGGTTCGTCGGCAGCGGCCCGGTCTCCACTCCGCTCAACTGCCGTATCAACGGCGACAAGTGCGACGGCACCCCCGACGTCCCGCCGTCCGCCCCGGGCACCCCGACGGTCACCGAGTCCACCGCGCACACGCTCGCCCTGAGCTGGCCGGCCGCCACCGGCGGGGACTTCCCGGTCGCCTCGTACGACGTGCTGAACGGCAGCACCGTCCTCGCCTCCAGCCCGACCACCGGCACCCTGGTCACCGGCCTCACCCCGGCCACCTCGTACACGCTGACCGTCCGGGCCAAGGACAGCCGCGGCAACACCGGCCCGCCGAGCGCGCCCGTCACCGCCGCCACCTTCGACCCGTCCACCGACCCGGTGCCGCCCACCGCGCCCACCAACCTCCGTACCACGGCGGTCGGTTCGACGGACGTGACGCTCGCCTGGAACGCCGCGACCGACAACGTCCGGGTCGCCGCCTACGACGTCTACCAGGGCGGCGCCCCGGTGGCGACGGTCACCGGCAAGACGCTCACCGCGACCGTCGGCAACCTCTCGCCGTCCACCACCTACACCTTCACGGTGAAGGCCCGCGACGCCGCCGACAACGCCTCGCCCGCCTCCGCCCCGCTCACCGCGACCACCTCGGACCTGGTCGGCGCCGGCAAGTACGCCCGGGTCGGCTACTTCGTCCAGTGGGGCATCTACGGCCGCCAGTACTTCGTCAAGAACCTCGACACCTCCGGCAGCGCCGCCAAGCTGGACGTCGTCAACTACGCCTTCGAGAACATCGATCCGGTCAATCTGACCTGCCTCGCGGGCGTCACCAGGGGCACCACCTCCAACCCTCAGGACCCGGACCAGGGCACCGGCGCCGGTGACGCCGACGCCGACTACGCCCGCCCGATGAGCGCCGACCAGTCGGTGGACGGCGTCGCCGACGACGGCTGGGGCAAACTCCGCGGCAACCTCAACCAGTTGAAGAAGCTCAAGGCCAAGTACCCGAACCTGAAGGTGGTCGTGTCACTCGGCGGCTGGACGTACTCCAAGTACTTCTCCGACGTCGCCGCCACCACCGCATCCCGCCAGAAGTTCGTCAAGTCCTGCGTCGACACCTGGATCAAGGGCAACCTGCCGGTCTACAACGGCGCCGGTGGCGACGGCGTGGCGGCCGGGATCTTCGACGGCATCGACCTCGACTGGGAGTGGCCCGGCTCCGGCGACGGCCACGCCGGCAACCACTGGAGCGCCGGCGACAAGGACAACCTGACCCTGCTGCTGGCCGAGTTCCGCAAGCAGCTCGACGCGTCGGGCGGCTCGCACAAGCTGCTCACCGCCTTCACCCCGGCCGACCCGGCGAAGGTCGCCGCGGGCTGGGACCTGGGCAGGATCTTCGGCTCGCTGGACATCGCCAACGTCCAGGGCTACGACTTCCACGGCTCGGGCAGCGACAACTCCTGGGAGCCCGACCGCACCGGCCACCAGGCCAATCTCTTCCAGGACCCGAACGACCCGTACAACAACCACTTCAGCGTGGACGCGGCCGTCCGGACCTACCTCGACGCCGGGGTCAACCCGCGCAAGCTCACCATCGGCTTCCCGTTCTACGGGCGCGGCTGGCAGGGCGTGGCGGACGGCGGTGCGAAGGGCGTCTGGCAGTCCGCGAGCGGAGCAGCACCGGGCCAGTTCGCCGAGGAGGCGGGCACCCGCGGGTACCAGAACCTGATCACCGGCCTGTCCGGCCTCACCGTCTACCACGACCCCAAGTCGATTGCGACGTACGGCTACACGGGCGCCGGCGGCCAGTGGTGGACCTTCGACGACGCCTGGTCGATCGCCCAGAAGGCGGCCTACCTCAAGTCGAAGAACCTGCTCGGCGGCATGATCTGGGAGATGTCCGGCGACACCCCGTCCGGCACGCTCATCACCGCCCTCGACACCGGCCTCAAGTAGCCGCCACCGGCACCCCGCCACCGGCACCCCGGCGCCGACCACGTGGAGTCAACCGCCCCACCACGCACGGAAAGCGGGGCCGGTGCTCCTCCCCCGCAGGAGGAACACCGGCCCCGCACCGACATGCCGCACCGATGTGCCGCGCCGACGTGCCGCGCCGCCTACCGCGAGGCCATCGACATCAGCTTCCGCGCCGCCCGGTTCTGCCGCAGCACCTGGGCGAAGGTGGTGTGGCCCTGGGTGGTCCGGGCGAAGGCCCGCCAGGCCGCCGGCACCAGGCTGACCGCCGCGTGGAACAGGTACGGCCGCCGCTCGAAGGCACCCAGCAGCTGCTTGCCCGCGCGCATCTCCACACCCAGCCCGGCCTTGATGGCGAACGCGTAGTTCAGCGCCTCGCGACGCACCTCCGCCGCGTTGCCCGCCTCGGCGACCCTCACCGCCCACTCGCCGGCCAGCCGGCCCGAGCGCAGCGCGTACGAGATGCCCTCGCGGGTCCACGGCTCCAGGAGTCCGGCCGCGTCCCCGGCGACCAGCACCCGGCCGCGGGAGAGCGGCGAGTCCTCGGCCCGGCAGCGGGTCAGGTGCCCGGACTCGACCCTGGGGGTGAAGCCGGCCAGGCCCAGCCGCTGGATGTAGTCGGCGAGGTACCGCTTGGTCCGCTCTCCGTCGCCGCGCGCCGAGATGACGCCGACGGTCAGGCTGCTGGTCTCGGTCTTCGGGAACACCCAGCCGTAGCTGCCGGGCAGCGGACCCCAGTCGAGGTGGATCCGGCCCGCCCAGTCGGCGGCGACCTGCGGCGGCACGGGGATCTCCGCCTCCAGGCCGAGGTCGATCTGGTCGAAGGTGACGCCGACGTGCCGGGCGATCCGGCTCGCACTGCCGTCCGCGCCGACCACCGCGCGGGCCTCGAAGGTCCGCCCGTCGGCCGCCGTCACCAGTGCGGTCCGGTGCTCGCCGCCGCGCTGCTCGACACCGGTGACGGTCACTCCGGTGACCAGCACCGCCCCGGCCGCCTTGGCCGCCTGCACCAGGCGCAGGTCGAAGTCGTCCCGGTTGACCAGGCCGAACAGCATCCGCTGGGAACGCCGCGTCCGGGTGTACCGCCCGTCGTACGCGAACGTGACGGCGTGCACCCGGTCCTGCAGCGGCAGCCGGAAGTCCGGCGGCAGGCTGTCCCGGGAGGGGCCGATGATGCCGCCGCCGCAGGTCTTGTAGCGGGGGTGCTCGGCCTTGTCGAGCAGCAGCACCCGGCGGCCCTGGGCGGCGGCCGCGTGGGCGGCCGAGGAGCCCGCCGGTCCGGCGCCGACCACCACGACGTCCCAGACGCCGTCCGGCGGCGAGGCCCCGTCGTCGAGCGGCGAGGCCGCATCGTCGTTCGGGCTGTCGAGCGGGCTACGGGAATCGGAGCTTCCGGAGTCAGTCACGTCGAGCAATCCTATGCGTCCGCCCGCCCCACCGGACGCAGCGCCGCCCGGGCCTGCGCACGAACCCGCCGCACGGCTCCGTCCCCGCCCGTACGTCCCGGGGCCCGGGCTCTCCGGACTCCGGCCGCCCGACCACGCCCGTGCAAGCCCGACCACGCCCGACCGTGCGGACCCCCGGCCCCCGAGCCCCCGAACCCGCTCCGCCTATGATCGGCGGTACCCCAACCGCCCCTCTGCCCGCAGCACCCCGCGGGCGGACGCATCCCCTCGGAGCCCCGATGTCACAGCCCCTGGCCGACGCCGTCCGGTCCCTGATGGACCGTGCCCGCACCGACCTCGCCGAGCTGGTCGCCTTCCCGTCGGTCGCCGACCCGCGCCAGTTCCCGGTCGAGGAGTGCGAGAAGGCCGCGCGCTGGGTCGCCGACGCCTTCGCCGCCGAGGGCCTGACCAACGTCCAGCTGCTCGACACCCCGGACGGCACCCAGTCCGTCTATGCCGAGCTCCCCGGCCCCGAGGGCGCGCCGACCGTGCTGCTCTACTCGCACTACGACGTCCAGCCGCCGCTGGACGCGGACGCCTGGCTCAGCCCCGCCTTCGAACTGACCGAGCGTGACGGCCGCTGGTACGGGCGCGGCGCCGCCGACTGCAAGGGCAACATCCTGATGCACCTGACCGCCCTGCGGGCGCTGCGCCAGGTATACGGGGACGCCTACCCGGTCGGCCTGAAGATCATCGTGGAGGGCTCGGAGGAGCAGGGCACCGGCGGCCTGGAGCGCTACGCCGAGGCGCACCCCGAGCTGCTCGCCGCCGACGCCATCGTCATCGGCGACACCGGCAACTTCGCCCCCGGCCTGCCCACGGTGACCGCCTCGCTGCGCGGCATGACGGTGGTCGAGGCCTCGGTCACCACCCTGGGCGGCAACCTGCACTCCGGCGCGTTCGGCGGCGCAGCCCCGGACGCGCTGCAGTCGCTGGTCCGGATGCTCGCCTCGCTGCACGACGAGAACGGCGACGTCACCGTCGCCGGGCTGACCGCCGACCAGACCTGGGAGGGCGTGCAGTACCCGGAGGAGCAGTTCCGCGCCGACGCCAAGGTGCTCGACGGCGTCGCCCTCACCGGCACCGGCACCATCGCCGACCGGCTCTGGGCCCGCCCGTCCGTCACCGTCCTCGGCATCGACGCCCCGCCGGTGATCGGCGCCACCTCCTCCGTCCAGGCCGCCGCGAAGGCACTGATCAGCCTGCGCGTCCCGCCGGGCATGGACGCCGCCGCCGCCCAGGAGGCGCTGATCGCCCACCTGGAGGCGCAGGTCCCGCTCGGCGCCGACCTCACCGTCGAGCGCCAGGGCTGCGGCTCCCCGTTCCAGGCCGACACCACCGGCCCGGCGTACGAGGCGATGGGCGCGGCCATGGCCGAGGCCTTCGGCACCGAGATGGTCGCCTCCGGCGAGGGCGGCTCGATCCCGCTCTGCAACACGCTGCGCTCGCTGTACCCGCAGGCCGAGATCGTGCTGATCGGCGTCGAGGAGCCGACCACCCAGATCCACGCGGTCAACGAGAGCGTCGACCCGCAGGAGCTGGAGCGGATGGCCCTCACCGAGGCCCTCTTCCTGCGTCGCTACGCCGAGCTGCGCTCCGTCTGACGAACCTCGGGCCGGGGGCTGCCGCTCGCGGCCCCCGGTCCCGGCCCCGGTCGTCCGCCGCGCAACCGGCGGGCGGCCGACACCGCCGCCGCGTACCCGACGGCGCCCACGGCGAGCCCGGCGCCGGCACCGAAGCACACCTCCGGCACCAGGTTCCGCTTCAGCGGGCTGAGCCGGTGCAGCACTCCGACCGCCGTCGCCGCACCCAGGACCGCGACGGCGGCCCGCCGCGTCCGGGGCGCGAGCCCGACCGTCGGCCGCACCGGCTCGACCGCCCGTACCGCGCGCGCCGCCCACCCGCCCATCGCGACCAGCGCGAGCGCCGAACTGCCGTACTGCAGCGCCTCGTACAACGGCACACCGGCCACCGACCGGTCCAGTACGGGCAGCAGCCGGACGCCCAGCCGGCCGCCGTGCGTGAACGCGTCCCAGCCGACGTGGGTGGCCGCGCCGATCGCCGCCGACGCCGCGAACCAGACCGCGTCCGAGCCGATACCGGGCTCGCCTCCAACACCGGCTCCAGCACGGGATCCAGCACCGGCTCCAGTCGTGGCGACGACCCGGCGAACCGTCAACGCCTCGGCACCGCCCGCCCATCGCTCCGGAAGCAGCGCCACCAGCGGTCCGCGCAGCAGCCCGTGCCAACCGGCCACCAACGCCCCGGCGATCGCCACGTCCAGCGTCGGCACCGCCCACCAGCTGTGCGTCAGCCCGCCGTGGGCGTAGACCCCGGGCAGCAGGGACTCGGCGAAGAACGGCACGTCGGGCGCCATCGACCCGGCGACCAGCGCCGACGCGACCAACGGCCCACGCGCCCCGGCCCGGCGCAGCAGGGGCAGGACGGCGGCGGGGTGGCTCAGTGTGAACGGCATGCCCCCATCCTCCCGCTCGTGCCGTCGGCCCGGCGAACCCACCGGCCCGGTGCCACACCGCACCGACCGCCCGCCCACCGCGCCCACCCCGTCCGCACCGTCCGCACCGCCCGCACCGCCCGCACTGCAACCACCGGCTCTGCCGCAGCCGTCGGCTACGCCGCGTCCGCCGCACTCGCCAGCCCGACGGCCACCCGGCACCCCGCCTCCAGGTACCGCAGCTCGCCA
Source organism: Kitasatospora sp. NPDC097691 (assembly GCF_040302665.1). Taxonomy (NCBI): domain Bacteria; kingdom Bacillati; phylum Actinomycetota; class Actinomycetes; order Kitasatosporales; family Streptomycetaceae; genus Kitasatospora; species Kitasatospora sp. NPDC097691. The sequence continues at coordinate 34,841 of NZ_JBEORY010000075.1, forward strand.
CTGCGCCGAGCGTCCAGGGAGGCCGCCAGGCGCCGGTAGCGGCTCGGGGGCAGCAGCTCGGCGGCCTCGTCCAGCGTGACGAAGCGCCAGCTGCGCAGCTCCTCCTGCTGCAGCAGCAGGTTCTGGCGGCCCGCCGCGTCCAGCAGACCGCCGTCGTACATCAGCCGCAGACCGCCGCGGCGCGGACCGGTGCGCGGCTCCCAGTCGACGGCGAGCAGGCGCAGCCCGGACGGGTCGAGGCGCAGGCCCAGTTCCTCGGCGGTCTCGCGCAGGGCGGCGTCGGTGGGGGCCTCGCCGCGCTCGACCACGCCTCCGGGGAAGTCCCAGTCGGGCTTGTAGACCGGGTCGACCAGCAGGACGCGGTCCTGCTCGTCGAAGAACAGGACGGCGGAGGCCACGGTGTCCCCGGTCGGGTCCGGGCTCTGGACGATCGGGCAGCGGGCTGCACCGACCCGGACCAGCTCGGCGATCCGGAGGGCGGTCTCCCGGGGCGTGAGCTCGCTGGTGTCGACCATCCGGGCGTCCCCGACCAGCCAGCGACGGGCGGCGCGGTAGCGCGGCAGGTGCTCCAGGCACCAGGTCCGGACCCGCTCGCTGGCCTCCGGGTCGCCCGGGCACTCCTCGCGATGGGCGATGCGCTCGCGCAGGATCGTTTCTTCTGGGTCCAGGACGAAGTGGTGCACCGTGATCCCGTGGGACGCGAGGTCACCGAAGATCTCGTCCCGGTAGTCCTCTCTGAGCAGGGTCATCGGCACCACCAGGGGGCCCCCGACCTCGTCGAGCAGCGCGGCCGCCGTCTCGGGGACGAGCCGGCGCCAGGCCGCCAGGTCCTGGAAGTCGGACACCGTCGCCAGCCGGTCGGCCGGGAGCATCCGGCGCAGACCGAAGCCCACCAGCTCGGGATCGAAGAGCACGCTCCCGGGCAGCAGTTCCACCAGCTCGCGGCAGGCGCTCGTCTTGCCCGCCCCGAATGTGCCATTGACCCAGACGATCACAACGTCCCCTGCCCCTCGACTTCCCCCGATGCCGTTCGCACCGGGCAGCGCCCCCGTCAGCCGAACCAGCGCCACCCGTGGTGGTACCCGCGTCACGCCGCTCCCCATACCTCCCCGCCGCGCCCGCCCGCGCGCCCCCGTCTGCCCCGTGACAGCGGCATGTGCCCAGGCCAGGCGCCTGCGGGCAGGAATATACAGACCGGTCCGCATAAAAATTGCACCCCTTCACCACCGCTCGCGCACAGGAGGTCGGATGGGCCGACTTCCTGTGCACACCAGCCCCGCACAGCGACACCCGGCTCGTGCACCCGGCCTGCACTGAGGCCTGCACTCCGGCGCGCACCCCGGCCTGCACCCGCCGTGGCCGCCCGCTTGCGTCGCCCGCACCCCGGCGCGTACAGAGGAACGATGAAGCTGCTGCCCGTCGGCCGAGTCGTCGTCATCGGGTCGGTCAACACCGACCGCATCCTGCGCTGCCCCGTGCTGCCCTCCCCCGGTGAGACCGTCCTCGCCGACGCCGCCACCCTGGGCTTCGGCGGCAAGGGCGCCAACCAGGCCGTGGCAGCGGCCCGGATGGGCGCGGCGACGCACCTGGTCGCCAAGGTCGGACGCGACGCCGACGGCGAGGCGGCGCTCGCCGACCTGCACGGCGCGGAGGTCGAGACGGGCTCCGTGCTCACGCACCCCGACGCACCCACCGGGCAGGCGATCGTCATGGTCGACCCCTCCGGCGAGAACAGCATCGTCGTCGTCCCCGGAGCCAATGCGCACCTCACCCCGGACGAGGTCACCGCGGCCCTGAGCCGCCTCCGGCTCCTCCCCGTCGACGTGGTCCTCACCAGCAACGAGGTCCCCGCGGAGTGCATCCGAGCAACCGCCGCCGCCCTGCCGGCCGCGGGCCCCTCCGGCGGCACCCGCTGGCTGCACAACACCGCCCCGGCCGGCGAGCTGCCGGACGTCGGCCCGACCGGGCGCCGGCCGCTGGTCATCGCCAACGCCGTCGAGGCCCGCCAGCTCACCGGGGCCACCGACGTCACCGAGGCCGCCCGGGCCCTCGCCACCCGCGCCGAGGGCGTGGTGATCACCCTCGGCGGTGACGGCGTCCTGGTCGCCGCGGACGGACGGTCGAGCCGGCTGCCCGCCCCGGCCGTCCGGGTGGTCGACACCACCGGGGCGGGGGACGTCTTCTGCGGCGCCCTCGCCGCCGAACTCGCGCGCGGCACCGACCTCCCCGCCGCGGCCGCCACGGCGGTCGCCGCCGGGGCCTTCGCCGTCACCGCCCTCGGCGCCCGCGGCGCCCTCCCCCGCCCGACGGACCTCTGACCTCGCGTCGGACGACCGAGCCCCGAGCGAGCACGCACCGGACGACCAAGCGCCGGACGGGCACGCACCGGACGACCGCCCGCCGGACAGCCGCGGGTCGGGGGCGCCGGACCGACCGGACGCCCCCGACCTGCGGGCCCGCGGGATCACGGACCCGCGGTAGCCGCTACGGCCGACCCATGTACGCCGGGTAGTAGCCGCTGCTGATGCGCGAGATCCTGATGTTGGTCCCCGGCCGCGCGGCCTCGACGTACTGGTTGTCGCCCAGGTAGATCGCCACGTGCTGGATGCCTCGCGGAGTCCCGTCGGGCGACCAGAACAGCAGGTCACCGCGACGCAGCTGGCTCGCCTTGATCGGCGTGGTCGCCGCGAACTGGTCGTTGGCGACTCGCGGCAGGCTGATGCCGCCGCGCCTGAAGGACTGCTGCACCAGGCCCGAGCAGTCGTACCCGTCCGGCCCGTTGCCCGCCGTCCTGAACGGCTTGCCGAGCTGGGCGAGCGCGTACTGCACGGCGGTCTCGACGTCCGGGTCCGCGGCCACCGAGCCGCCGGAGGAACCCGAGCCCGAGGAACCGGCGGAACCCGACGAGGAGCCGCCCCCGGTCCGCGCCAGGTAGATGTCGTAGTGCGTGGTCCAGCGCCACTCGCCCTTGCTGTTGCGGAACCAGTAGCGCGAGCCGTCCCAGCCCTGCTTGATCCCCCCGCTCGACGACGTGCCCGAGGACTTCGTTCCACCCCCGGTCCGTGCCAGGTAGACGTCGTAGTGCGAGGTCCAGCGCCACTGCCCCTGGCTGTTCTTGAACCAGTAGCGCGAGCCGTCCCAGCCGGCGTGCGCCGGCGCGGTCTCGGCGGCCGCGGGGCTCACACCGGTACCGAGGCCGAGGACACCCGCTCCGGTCGCGATCACGGCCACCATGCCTATCCCCCGGCGGAGCCGCGCGGCCCGGGACGGACGGGGGGAACGGGCGGTGGCAGCGACCTGCTGCGCGGTCGGTTCGTCGGCGGCATCCGGCGCGCCGGTGTTGACGGTGGTCATCCTGCTGACTTCCTTCACTGCTGCGGTCTCTGCGAGTCGCTGCGGATCGCGGCGACTCGCTGCGGACTACCGCCGGGCGGGCGGCTGCGGAACTGCTTCGAACCCGCCGTACGTTCCGGAAACACCGGTCGGTACGGCTCGGCAGATCCCCGCCCGAACCGCCGCGGCCTCCGGCCTTGCGACCGGGAGCCGCGGCGTGTCGCCCAGGGATTCGGTTCTGCCTGCTCGTCACGTTAGGCACGCGTCCGCTCACGGCGCGCAGTGGAGTGCGCCAATGGAAGGAAGGGTCAGGGCCGTGAGCACCGACGGCGCATCAGGGTGAGGACCCGTCACCGCAGGGGCGTCCGACACCCCCTCATCACCGGCCCCCGGCCTCCGCCAGCAGCTGCTTCTTCAGCACCTTTCCCAGTGCGTTCCTGGGTAGTTCGGGCACCAGCACGACCCGGCGCGGCCGCTTGTGCACCGACAGCCGATCCGCCACAAAAGCCGTCAGCTGTTCCCCCGTCACGGCACCGTCCGGGATGACGTACGCGACGATCGCCTGTCCGAGGTCCTCGTCCGGCACGCCGACCACCGCCGCGTCGGCCACCGACGGGTGGTCGCGCAGCGCGGCTTCCACCTCGCCCGCGCCGATCCGGTAGCCGCCGCTCTTGATCAGGTCCACCGAGGCCCGGCCGACGATCCGGTGGAAGCCGTCCGCCCCGATCACCGCGACGTCGCCGGTACGGAACCAGCCGTCCGCCGTCCATGCCTCGGCGTCGGCGTCCGGCCGGTTGAGGTAGCCGCTGAACAGCGTCGGACCGGAGACCTGCAGCTCACCGACGGTCTCCCCGTCGTTCGGCACCGGTGCGCCGTCCTCGCCGACCAGCCGGGTGCGCACCCCCTCCAGCGGGAGGCCGACGCTGCCCGGGCGCCGCTCGCCGTCCGCCCTGGTGCTGACGGTGATCAGCGACTCGGTCATCCCGTACCGCTCGATCGGGGCGTGCCCGGTGAGCGCGGCCAGCCGCTCGAACACCGGCACCGGCAGCGGCGCGCTGCCGGAGACCAACAGCCGGGCCGAGGCCAACCGGGCGGCCGCCTCCGGGTCCGCCGCCACCCGGGACCAGACGGTGGGCACCCCGAAGTAGAGGCTGCCGCCGGCCGCCGCGTACCCCGCCGGGGTGGGCCGGCCGGTGTGGACCAGTCGGCTGCCGGTGCGCAGGGCGCCGAGCACGCCGAGCAGCAGCCCGTGCACGTGGAACAGCGGCAGGCCGTGGGCGAGGGTGTCGTCGGCGGTCCACTGCCAGGCCGCGGCCAGGGCGTCCAGGTCGGCGGCGATCGCCTGCCGCCGGATCACCGCGCCCTTGGGCGCGCCGGTGGTGCCCGAGGTGTAGAGCACGAATGCGGTCGAGTCCGCGGCCGGCTCGGCGTGGGTGACGGCGGAGCGCCGCAGCGGATCGACCGGCAGCCCCTCCACCGAACCACCCTCGGGCAGGGCCTCTCCGACGGCGTGGGCGAGCAGCGCCGCACCCGAGTCGCGCAGGATGTGCTCGCGCTCCTTGGGCCCCGAGTCCGGCGGCAGCGGCACCACCGGGACGCCCGCCAACAGGCCACCGACCACCGCGGTGACCGTCTCGACGGTGGGCCGGGCGAGCACCGCCAACGCCGGGGCGCCGGCCACCCGGTCCGCGACGGCGGTCGCCGCGCCCAGCAACTCCTCCCGGGAGAGCGCCCGGCCGTCGATCCGCAGTGCGTCCGCCGCGTCGCCGAACCCGCCCTGAAGTGCCGTCAGCAGTGCCATGCCACCGTCCTCGCCCTCGTCGCACGCCGTCACGTCACGTCCCACACGTCACGCGTCCGGCTCATGAGCTGTCCTCATGCCTCGCACGTCACACGTCCGGCTCATGAGTCCGACTCATGCCCTGCGCGTCACACGTCCGGCTCATGAGCCCGGCTCATGCCCGCGACATGAGGTCGGCTCATGACCGCACGTCACGTGTTGCGCCGACTCTACGGGCCCCCGCACCACCCGCCGCGCTCCGGGGACGACGACGGAGGGCGTGGCACCGAGCACCCGGCGCCACGCCCTCCGAACCTTCCCGCGGGATCAGGCCTTGCGGGCCTTCACCTCGGCGGTGAGCTGCGGCAGCACCTCGAAGAGGTCGCCGACCACGCCGTAGTCGACCAGCTCGAAGATCGGGGCCTCGGGGTCCTTGTTGACGGCCACGATGGTCTTCGAGGTCTGCATGCCGGCCCGGTGCTGGATGGCGCCGGAGATGCCCGCCGCGATGTACAGCTGCGGGGAGACCTGCTTGCCGGTCTGGCCGACCTGGCTGCTGTGCGGGTACCAGCCGGCGTCGACGGCGGCACGGGAGGCGCCGACGGCCGC